>JAJZVS010000116.1 GCA_021845555.1 Pseudomonadota bacterium | reverse complement strand
GGAACAGGCTGCGCTCGCTGTCCATCTTCGCACCATGCCGAGTCGGCTCTCCGACTATGGCTACGTCGTGTCCACCGGACCGCTGGTGTGGAACCGGCACAAGCAGCAGTTCAGGGCCCAGCCGGAAGCCGACTGCCTGCCGGTCGTATGGGCAGAGGCGGTCACCGCTGACGGCCGCTTCGCCTGGCGCGCCGAAAAGCGCAATCATGCGCCATGGTTCGCACCACGATTCCCTAAAGACGATTGGTTGATAGTCCGGCGTCCCTGCGTGCTGCTGCAGCGCACCACCGCGAAGGAGCAACACCGTCGCCTGATCGCCGCAGAAATGCCGGCGGACTTCCTGGCCCGGCACGCCGGCGGTGTGATCGTCGAGAACCATCTCAACATGATCTACAGCCGTCCCGCTTCCCCGTCGGTGTCCCCCGCAGTCATCACCGCGGTGCTGAACAGCGGCGCGGCGGATGCCGCATTCCGCTGCATCAGCGGCTCGGTTGCCGTCTCGGCATTCGAGCTCGAAGAACTACCACTGCCGCCACCCGGCACGCTCGGGCGCGTCGCCGCCCTCCTCGCGCGCCGCGCACCGGCAGCGACGATCGAGGAGACGATTGCCGCTGCCTACGGAATGACCGATGCTGCCGCCGCTGCTTGACGTAGAGAGCATCCAGGCCCGCTTGCGGGTCATCTTCCCGGAAGGCACACCCGAGCGCGCACGATGCATCGGACTGGCGGCCGCGCGAACCGTTTTTGTCATGCTGTATGTCGGCGCGATCGAAGGGCACGAGTGGCTGGCGCCCAAATACGTTTACCGCATGGGCAACACCCAGGCCGCCAAAACGGACGGCTCGGACCGAGCGGCGTATCTTGCGGCCGTGCGAAAACCAGGCACGCCAGAGCCGTCCGATCGATGGTACCGCGAGAACACACGTGAATCGATCCGCGATGAAGTGCTCGGCCGCGCCCTGGTGCCGATCGGTGCCGTGCTCGTAAACCCGCACGTCCCGACGACCTCCAGTAAGGGTCGCTACGCGCTTCGCGCCGATCTGGCAGCCTTGTTCGATCCGGCGCTCAGCACGGCCCCATTCGAGGCCGCAGCGGCTGGCTGGCGGGCCGCGCGCCTCTCGCCCAACGCCCTGGCCACCGTGAAGGTGCTGCAAGTCGCCGCCGCCGGCAGCAAGTCGAAGGTCCCGGTGACCCTGCCGCGCGGCGAGGGTCGCGTTATGGCACCGGGACTGTCGTCGGTGATCACCAAGGCTGTGGTCGAGGTGTTTGCCCCGCGCTTCCTGACCAACCCCGCCGTCGTGTGGATTTCCGAGAGCGGCCACAAGGTCGTCGAGAAGCACGATGCGCTCCTGCACTCACTCGGCGTGAAGATCGATCCGGGCAAGTTGCTGCCTGATGTGATTCTTGCCGATACCGCCGCTGACCTTTTGTTTCTGTTCGTTGAGGTGGTCGCGACGGAGGGGCCGGTCCACGAGGAGCGGCGGAACGGGTTGCTCAAGCTCATCACCGAAGCGGGGTTCAGGCCGGAGCAGGCGGCCTTTCTCTCCGCATTCCAGAGCCGAACCCATGCCGCCTTCAAGAAGGTGGTCGCGAGCTTGGCCTGGGGGTCCTTCGCCTGGTGCTTCTCCGAACCCGACCACCTGATCGCCTTCGACGGCCTAAGGCCGGCGGGGGTCAGCCGACTGCGGGATTTCGTGCCCCTCACCCGCCCGGAATGATCTCCTTCTCCTCGATCACGAAGGTCTTGATCCGGCCGATGAACAGCGCCCCGTCCGCATAGAGGCGCTTCGCTTCCGGTGTCGCGGCCGAGCGCGCCAGCGCCGCCGCGTCGTCGTACCAGAGCTCGGCGATGCCATCGACCGCCACCTCGACCTCCGGCACGTCCGCCCGCGTGCGCGTGCCGGTGATGTGCGACTGCACATAGCGCCGGATCCCCGGCACGGCGCGGGCCAGCGGCCCGTGGATCTCCAGCCAGTGCTTTACGAACTGCTCGTGCGTGTACTCAGGCTTGCGGGTCAGCAGGGACAGGACCTTGATCATGCGGCTTGCTCCAGCGTGGGGGCGGAATCGGCGACCGTCGTGCGGTGCATGTCGCGCACCTCGCGCGCGTCGAACGGCCGGGCGCGGTGCATGGTCACGCGGTTGTCCCACATCACCAGATCCCCCATCCGCCAGACATGCGCATGGACGAAGCGGCGGGAGGTCGCGTGCTCGGTCAGGTCGCGCAGGAAGGCGCGCGCCTCCGGCACCGGCCAGCCGACGATCGCGCCGGCGTGGGAAGCGAGGAACAGCGAGCGCCGCCCGGTCACCGGATGGCGCCGCACCAGGCGTTGCGGCACCGGGGCGAACCGCACCCGCTCGTCTTCGGTGAAGGCATCGAAGCCGATCGCGGCGCGGGAGAACAGCTGGGAGTGCAGGCAGACCAGATCGGCGATCTCGGCCTTGGTGGCCTCGTCCAGCGCGTCGTAGGCCGCGCGCATGTCGGCGAACTCGGTATTGCCGCCGGCGCCGGGGATCACGCGGGCCGACAGGGCGGAGTATTTTGCCGGCGTCGGCTTGAACGAACTGTCGGAATGCCACAAACGATTGCCCAGCCCGAACAGCCGGCGGCGATCGTCGCGCGCCAGCACCCGGTTCTCCCGGTCCAGGTTGGAGATGTCGTTGACCTGCATGGACAGCCGCCGCGCCGCGCCCTGCGCCAGATCGCCGGTGGCCTGCTCCAGCGGGCCGAAATTGGCGCTGAAGGCGATCTGCTGTTCGTCGGTCAGGCGCTGGTCGCGGAACACCAGCACGGCGAAGCGGTCCATGCCCGCGGCAACCGCCGCGACTTCCTCCGCCGTCAGCGGCCGGGTCAGGTCGATGCCGGAGACTTCACCGGCGAAATCGGGGTGGGCGGCGGGGTCGATGGCGCGGACGGCAACCATGGCGGTGGCTCCTGGAGACGGCCGGTGCGTATTTGACCCTGCCGCGCCCCGCCGCTCAAGCCCGCGCCAAGCGACCGCCGGCTGAACCGCGATGCCGGACGCCGCGCCGCTGCGCTTCCATATCGAGACCGGCCTGACCCGCGACGAACTCGGCGATCTCTGGCGTGCCCTCGAAGCCCGCGCGGACGTGACGTTCTTCCTGAGCTGGGACTGGATCGGGGCCTGGCTCGCCGAGCTCGACCCGCTGCCGCCGATCCTGGTGGGAGAGGCCGGCGGCACCCCGGTGCTGCTCGGCGCCCTGGTGCCGCGGCGGCGGGTGGAGGGCGGAATCGTGCGGGTGGACGGCCTGCATCTGCACACCACCGGCGAGCGCGCCAAGGATGTGATCGCGATTGAATACAATGGCTTCGTGGTCGATCGCGCCTGGGCCGGCCGGGCCGACGCTGCGGCGGTCGCCTGGCTGCTTGGTCCCGCGCGCGTCGTCGGGCGCCGGCGGGACGAGCTGCACGTGGTTGCCGCGACGGCGGACGCGCAGGCGCGGCTGGTGCCGCCGGGGATGCTGCTGCAAGTCCCCGCCCGCAAGCCTTCCTGGCGGGTCGATCTGGCTTCGGTGCGCGCCTCCGGCCGGCCGTATCTGGACAGTCTCGGCGCCAGCACGCGCCAGCAGATCCGCCGCTCGATGCGGCTCTATGCGCAGCAAGGCCCGCTTACCGCCACGCGCGCCGCCGACGTGCCCACCGGTCTTGCCTATCTCGACGCGCTCGCCGGGCTGCACCAGGCGCAGTGGCAGGCGCGCGGGGAGCCGGGCGGCTTCGCCTTCCCGTTCTTCGTGCGATTCCAGCGCCGCCTGGTGGAAACCTGCCTGCCGCGCGGCACCGTCGAGCTGCTCCGCATCGCCCGCGGGGACGCGCCGATCGGCTACCTGTTCAACCTGATCCGCGACGGCCACGTGCTCGCCTTCGTCAGCGGCATGCGGTTCGAGGACGACAACCGCCTGAAACCCGGCCTCGTCTCCCACGCGCTGGCGATCCAGCGCCATGCGGACGAAGGCGCGGCGGTCTACGACTTCCTGGCCGGGGCAGCGCGCTACAAGGCAAGTCTCGGCACGCCGGGGCCGGAGTTCGTCTATCTGCTGATCCAGCGCCCCACGCCGATGACGCGGGCCGAACGTCACCTGCGCGAGGTCTGGAACGCTTTGCGCCGCCGGCGGGGGTTGCCTTCCGCGCCGGCGAGCGTACCTGGGGCGCCATGACCCATCGCCTCGCCGTCGTGCTGTTCAACCTCGGGGGACCCGACGGGCCGGAGGCGATCGGTCCGTTCCTGCGCAACCTGTTCCGCGACCCCGCCATCCTGCGGGTGCCGTTCTTCGTCCGCCCGCTGCTGGCCCGCCTGATCGCCGCCCGGCGGCTCAAGCCCGCCACCGAGAACTACGCGCTGCTCGGCGGGCGTTCGCCGCTGCTGGAACTGACGGAGGCGCAAGGCGCCGCGCTGACCGAAGCGCTGGCGGGGGCGCTGCCGGAGGTCGAGCCGCGCTGCTTCGTCGCCATGCGCTACTGGCACCCGTTCAGCGACGAAACGGCGCGCGCGGTGAAAGCCTGGCAGCCGGACGAGGTGGTGCTGCTGCCGCTCTATCCGCAGTTCTCCACCACCACCACGGCAAGCTCGCTCGACGAATGGCGCCGGGCCGCGTGCAACGCCGCGCTGGTCGCGCCGATCAGCACGCTGTGCTGCTACCCGACCGATGGGGGCTTCGCCACCGCAACCGCTTCCGGCGTCGCGCGCGCATACGCCGAGGCCCGGGCCGGACTCGATCCGGCGGTGAAACTGCGCGTGCTGTTCTCGGCGCATGGGTTGCCGGAGGCGATCGTGCGCGCCGGCGATCCGTACCAGTGGCAGATCGAGCAGACCGTCGCCGCGGTGCTGCAAGCCTGGCCCGGCGGGACGCCTTCCGGTCTCGACCACACGATCTGCTACCAGTCCCGCGCCACGCCGCAGAAATGGCTGGACCCGAGCACCGAGCACGAAATCGAACGCGCGGCGAAGGATCGGGTCGCGCTGCTGGTGGTGCCGATCGCCTTCGTCTCGGAGCATTCGGAAACGCTGGTGGAACTCGATGTCGAATACCGCGCGCTGGCGGACAAGCTCGGCGTCCCGGGCTATTTCCGCGCTCCTGCGCAGAATTCGGACGCCGGCTTCATCGCCGCGCTGGCCGGGCTGGTGCGCCGGGCCCGCGCGGCGGGGCCAGGGCTGTGCAGCGCCGCCGGCGGGCGCCTCTGCCCGGCGGGCTTCGCCGGCTGCCCATGGCCCGCGCCGGGAGCCGGCGCATGACATTCGCGTTCCTCTCCCCGTTCTACCCCTGGATCAAATCCTTCCACGTAATCTCGGTGATCGCCTGGATGGCGGGGATGTTCTATCTGCCGCGGCTCTATGTGTACCACTGCGAGGTTCGTCCCGGCTCGGCGGAGAGCGAGCGCTTCAAGGTGATGGAGCGCCGCCTGCTGCGCGGCATCGTCAATCCCGCGATGGTCAGCACCTGGACCTTCGGGATCCTGCTGGTGCTGACGCCGGGGGTGATCGACTGGTCCGCCGGCTGGTGGCACGTGAAACTCGCTTCGGTCATCGCGATGTCGGCGTTCCACGGCGAGTTGTCGCGCTGGCGCCGGGGCTTCCTGCACGACCGCAACCGGCATTCGCAGAGATTCTACCGGATCGCCAACGAGGTGCCGACGCTGCTGATGATCGTCATCGTGATCATGGTGATCGCGCGGCCGTTCTGACTGGCTGGTATGTCGGACGGCGGGTATCAGTTGCCACCGGTGGGGCCGACCCTTCGCGGATGAAACCACGGTCCGGCACGCCCCCTCCCGTCATGTCCGGCCCTCGAGCCGGCCATGACGGCAATGTACGGGGCAGGCTTCTGTTTAGTTCAGCCGCGCTCGCAACGCCTGCATCGCCGCGCGCACGCGCCCGGCGGTTTCGCCCTCGGGCACGAGCGCCAGGAAGCGCTCGAAGCAGCGCAGCGCGGCGGCCACCTGGTCCATGCCCTGGTGCATCAGCCCTGCCTCCCGCCACAGCGCCGCATGGTCCGGGGCGATGCGCAGCATGTCCCCGGCACAGGCGAGCGCGCCGGGGAGGTCGCCGGCGGCCTGGCGGCGCAGCTTGATGTTGTTGGCGAGCCGCAGCAGCACCGCGCGCGGACCTATCGGGCGCAGCAGGCCGGGGCGCAGTTCGGCGGCCGGACCTTCGATGCGCTTGAGCAGCGCCCGCAGCGCCGGCGCCTCCAGCCGCGTGCCGCCGTCGAACACGTCCAGCACCACCGGCGGACTTGCCTCCAGCCCCAGCAGGAAATGCGCGGGGAAATCGATCCCGTGCGCCGGCCAGCCGGCGGCGGCGGCGGCGTGCAGCCAGACGATGCCGAGCGCGACGGGCAGGCCGCGCTTGCGTTCCAGCACCCGGATCAGATTGGCGTTGTCCGGATGGTCGTACGCGTCGCGATCCCCGGCGAAGCCCCAGTGGCCGCCGAGCAGCCCGGCCAGCGCCTCACCCCGCCCCGGCCCCGCGCCGGGGTCCGCCAGCAGCACCGCGTCGCGCGCGATCGCCGAGAGGGTTTCGGTCGCGCCGCGCCAGTCGGCCGCCGGCGCGTCGATCCGGGCCAGTTGCACCGCGGCCGCGGCGAGGTCGATCTCGGTGTCCGGCAGTGCGCCCACCGCCTCCAGCGCGGCACGCGGATCGGTCGCGCCGGAGGGGAGGGCAGCCATGGCCGGGCCTGCTACTCCGCCGCCGTCTCCGGCAGGTAGAGCGCCTTGCCCTTCTCGGCGAACTCCGCGCTTTTGGCCTCCATCCCCGCCATCCGCGCGGCGTCTTCGCGCAGGTCCTGCGTGATCTTCATCGAGCAGAACTTGGGTCCGCACATGGAACAGAAATGCGCAACCTTGTGCGCGTCCTTGGGCAGCGTCTCGTCGTGGAACTTCCGCGCGGTGTCGGGATCGAGCGAGAGGTTGAACTGGTCCTGCCAGCGGAACTCGAACCGCGCGCGCGACACCGCATCGTCGCGCAGCCTGGCCGAGGGATGCCCCTTGGCGAGATCGGCGGCGTGCGCGGCGAGGCGGTAGGTGATGACGCCCGTCTTCACGTCGTCGCGGTCCGGCAGACCGAGATGCTCCTTCGGCGTGACGTAGCAGAGCATCGCGGTGCCGAACCAGCCGATCATCGCCGCGCCGATCGCGGAGGTGATGTGGTCGTAGCCCGGCGCAATGTCGGTGGTCAGCGGCCCGAGCGTGTAGAACGGCGCCTCCCCGCACTCGGCCAGCTGCTTTTCCATATTCACCTTGATCTTGTGCATCGGCACGTGGCCGGGGCCCTCGATCATCACCTGGCAGCCCTTGTCCCAGGCGATCTTGGTGAGCTCGCCCAGGGTTTCGAGCTCGGCGAACTGCGCGCGGTCGTTGGCATCCGCGATCGAGCCGGGGCGCAGCCCGTCGCCGAGGCTGAACGAGACGTCGTATTTGCGCATGATGTCGCAAATCTCGTCGAACCGTTCGTAGAGGAAGCTCTCCTTGTGGTGCGCGAGGCACCAGCGCGCCATGATCGAGCCGCCGCGCGACACGATCCCGGTGGTGCGCGTCGCGGTCAGCGGCACGTAGGCGAGGCGGACGCCGGCGTGGATGGTGAAATAGTCCACGCCCTGCTCGGCCTGCTCGATCAGCGTGTCGCGGAACACTTCCCAGGTCAGCTTGTCGGGCTCGCCATCGACCTTTTCCAGCGCCTGGTAGATCGGCACGGTGCCGATCGGCACCGGCGAGTTGCGCATGATCCAGCCGCGGATGTTATGGATGTTCCGCCCGGTGGACAGGTCCATCACCGTGTCGCCGCCCCAGCGGATCGCCCAGACCAGCTTTTCCACTTCCTCGGCGGCGCCGGAGGTCACGGCGGAATTGCCGATGTTGGCGTTGATCTTCACCAGGAAGTTGCGGCCGATGATGACCGGCTCGAGCTCCGGGTGGTTGATGTTGGCCGGAATGATGGCCCGGCCGCGCGCGATCTCGGAGCGGACGAACTCGGGGGTGATGAAGGCCGGGATCTCGGCGCCGAAATCCTCCCCGTCGGCACGCCGCGCCTCGGCACCCGGCTGCAGCTTGCGCCGGCCGAGGTTCTCGCGATGCGCGACGTAGATCATCTCCTCGGTGATGATGCCGGCGCGGGCGAATTCGTATTGCGTCACGGGCTGGCCGGGGCGGCCGGCGAGCACCTGGTGCTCGGCCGGGCAGGGGGTTAGCAGGTGGTCGGTCCCGATGTTGCCGTTGTCCTCGGGCCGGACTTCGCGCGGCGCCACCGGGGCGAAGCCGCGGCGGGCGATCCAGTCGCGCCGGATCGGGACCAGCCCGGCGGCAAGGTCGATCGTCGCCGCCGGATCGGTGTAGGGGCCGGAGGTGTCGTAGGCGCGATAGGGCTCCTCCCGCGCGGACGGGTCGAGCGCGATTTCGCGGAACGGCACGCCGATATCCGGGTGGCCCTCGGGGGTGGTGTAGATCTTGCGCGAGCCGGCGATCGGGCCGGTGGTGACGCTGTCGGGGCGGGCGGCGGACTTCGATTGGATCGTCATGGACGTCTCCTCATGGCGATCCGGGGTGCGGTGGGGTGGTTTGGGGTGGCGTGGTGGTCCCCGTCCCTCCGCCGGCATGACCCGGATCAGGTGCAAGGGTCACCGGCGCCGGCGCGTCGCCGCGCTCCTGCCGGACTCTCAGTCCCTGGTGTGGCGGGACCCCCCTCGGTGGTGAGGAAAGGATGGGGTGGGCCGGGGCGCCTGTCAAACAGGATCGTGCGGGCTGCCCCCCGCCTCAGGCGGCCAGGGGCAGCTTCGGGCCCAGCCGTTGCAGCATGCGGCGGAACTCCGCCGAGAGACTGCCGGCCGCGAAGGCGACATGCAGCGCCCCGTCCGTCCCGCCGGCGCGCACGGTGAATGCCGCCGCGGCCACTCCCCCGTCCTGGCGCAGCTCCAGCATGCCGGTGGTGCCGGCCGGCAGGTCGGGCACCCCGGCGACCTCCGCCCCGCCGGCGGAGACGTTGCGCAGCCGCGCCGTCTGCCGCACCCCATGGGGCAGCACCAAGATGCAGGGCAGATCCGTGGTCACGCGGGGGGCCTTGCGCCGGTCGGCATCCTCGGTCGCAGTACGCACCACCTGGACGATACGGCGGCTGAGCTCGGCGATCCCCGCGGCGACCGCCGCCGAAGCGGCCTTGACCTCCGCCGCCTGCGCGCCGTTCGCCCCCGCCTCCCGCGACACGTCGGCGATCCGTTCCGAGACCGCGTGCGCCGCGCCGCTGGTTTCCTGCACGTTGCGCGCGATTTCCTGCGTCGCCGCGGCCTGCTGCTCCACTGCCGCGGCGATGGCGGTGGAGATCCGGGCCACCTCCTCGATCGTCTGGCCGATGTCCCCCACCGCGGCCACGGCGGCGGCGGTCGCGGTCTGGATTTCCGTCACCTGGCGGGCGATGTCCTCGGTCGAACGGGTGGTCTGGGTAGCGAGGCCCTTCACTTCCGCGGCGACCACGGCAAAGCCCCTGCCCGCCTCCCCGGCGCGGGCGGCCTCGATCGTCGCGTTCAACGCCAGCAGATTGGTCTGCCCGGCCACGTCGCCGATCAACCGCACCACATCGCCGATCCGCTCCGCCGCCGTCGCCAGCGCGTGGATGCATTCCCCGGCCCGCCCGCCGCTTTCCACCGCACGGCGGGTGATCACGCTCGCTTGCGCGACCTGGCCGGAGATTTCCCGGATCGAGGCGGCGAGCTGCTCGCTGGCCGCGCCGACCGCCTGCGCGGTGGCCAGCGCCTGCTGCGCCGCCGCGGCCACGTTGCCGGCGTCGGCGCCGACCCGCCCGGCCGAAGCCGCCATGCCTTCGGCGTCCCGCGCCATCGCCTCGGTCCGCGCCGTCACC
>JAJZVS010000115.1 GCA_021845555.1 Pseudomonadota bacterium | reverse complement strand
ATCGATGCGGGAGGTAGGGAATCACAGGAGATTCAGTGACTTCAAGGGCAATCTGCTAACCGATTCAAAGGACTCTGTTTGTTCCCGGACGGACACTTAGGATGATAGGCTTTTCCCCGGCCGGCACATCCTGGATTCCCAAACCCTTGACGGCGCAATTTGCACAGAGGCCCCGCCCCGATACACTATACACCGCGGTCGTTCCCCAATCACCACCACTTTGGCATTCGCCAGAAAAGCCCTGGCATGACAAGTCTCCCGCTGCTGCAAGTTCTGTGCGCTGCGTGGTGACCGATAGAGATCCGACCGGATCGATTATGGCGTCATTCCCAGGCCGCCGCAAGCGGAAGTCGTCCTTTGCGAAGGGCGAGGGGCGGGATGTGGTTGCGGTTGTCAAGCCAGCGGTGGTTCGATCCTCTGAAAGACCGAATGCTCGTCCACGCGCACCTCCCTCAGGCCATAACCTGCGCCGCGTTCACCACCAGTTCGCCGAACAGCATCGCCGGCTGCGTCACCGTCAGCACGGTCGCGTATTCCACCGAGTACAGCAGGTCCCGCCGATACAGCAGCGCATCCTGCGACTGATCGAACACAGTGGTGCCCGCGTAGATCACCCGACCCTGCGATCCGTCCGCCAGATCGAGGAACGTCAGCTGCGCCATCGCCAGATCGATCGCCCCGGCCGCCGCATCGCGGGTCTGCGGTGTCGGGCACCAGCACGTCACCCGGAACACCTGCGTCTGCCGCCGCACCTCCTGCTGCGCCGGCGCGTCCGCGACCACCCGCGCCAGCACCTCGCCCGCGCCCGGCAGCGTGATCTTCGAGCCGGAAACGAGCGCCATTCGGTTCGCCCGCGCCAGCACCGCCAGGTTGGCCGCCACCAGCGCCGGGCTGTCGCCGGCCTGCACCCGGTACGCATAGGCCACGCCGTCGATCGCCAGCCCGGCCACCTGGCCCGGCACGACCGATCCGCCGAACGTCACGGACGCGCCCGTTACCTGCGCCGTCAGGCTCGGCGCCACCGGCGTGCCGACCCATTCCTGCACGTAACGCGTGCTGACCCGCCCGGCTCCCGCGGCCGGGTACACGGTCACGTTCACCTTCCCCGCGCGCAGGTCGGCGTCCAGCGCCGCCGCGTTCGGCCAGCCACGATAGATCCGGCAATCCGGCCCGGGCACGCTCGCCGTATCGGGACCGTTCGGATACAGCGCCGCGGCCACCAGCCCGACCAGCGCCGTTTCCACATTCGCCTGGTCGGCCATCAGGTGATCGCCTGTTTCACGGTCAAACGCCAGCCCAGAGCGGTCAGCTCCGCCGCGGATACCACAGCACTGCGGCCGAGGTCGTCCGTCAGCAAATCGGCCGGCAGCAGCACCACGCCGGGGAACGCCGGCAACAGCACGGTCCAGTACGGCACGGTGCTGTCGGACGGCAGCCCTGCCTCCGGCTGGCCGCCACCCGCCGCGCCCATCACGCTGGCCGGCCACGCGGTCAGCAGCGGCGTGGTGGTGGCCGCCGTCACGCCGCCGTAGGCGTTCACCCCCGTCGTGGATGGCGCGATGGCGCGCGCGAGGGACACCACCCGGCTGGTGCGTACGCACAGCACCGGCAGCATCGGCTCCTGCGAGGCGATGAACCAGGTGCCGCCGCCCGGCTGCACCAGGTAGTCGCCCACCTGCGTGTAAGCGGCATCGAAGATGCCGTGCACCAGCGCCTCGCCATAGCCTTCCGGGCGCAGGAACTTGCCCATCATGCCGGTGAACAGCGCGTGCAGCCGCAGATAGCGGTTGGTTGGGTCCAGCGGGTTCATCACCCCCGACGGCCGGTAGGCGTCAAAACTGGCGCCCGCCGCCCGTGCGGCGACATTCATGCCCCACCGGATACGGTCCTCAATCCGATCCTGCGCCATTCACACCACCCAGGTGATACCGCCATCGGTCAGCGCCGGTCCGGGCGGTACGCCCAGGAACCCGCACAGCCGCCGCCGCCAGTCGTCGAACAGCCGTGCACGGTCGCGCGCCTCCGTCCGATTGCGCGTCCACACCGCCGCCTGATCGGTGTCCATCCCGTCGCCTGCTCGCGGCACCGCGAATTCCAGTGCCGCAAGCTGTGCCAGATACGTGACCATCACGTTGGTCTCGGCGACCGAGAGGTTGTTCAGCCGGAACTCCAGCAGGCCATAGACCTGATAGAACCGCCAGTTGTCGAACCCCGCGGGCGTCGCGCCATACGCCGGGTAGCCGCAGAACCGGCGGGCATCGGTTTTCTGCGCGTCGGTAAGCATCAGACGAACGATCCGTCGCCGCGGGTGAACAGCACGCTGCCGCTCCCGCTGGCCAGGACGGCCGCGGCGTAGGTGATGAGCGGGTTCGCCGCCAGCATCACCCTTGCGCCCGGGAGCACCGGCATGTCCGCCGACGTCGCGGCCACCGACGGGTCCGCGCCGAATCGCACATAGGCCAGCGCGGCGGCGGTGTTGGTCACCACCACCGACTCGCCGCCGCCGGCCAGCGCGACGTTGCCCGAACCGGTGCCGGCGGCCAGGGAAACCGTTCCGGCAGGGCGGAACGGCTGGGTTGATCCGATCGCCATGGTCGTTCCGCCCTTTCGCCGTTCAGCCGATATGCTCGATCATCACCGCGCGCTTGAACACGGCATTGGTCGCGGTCCCGATGGTGGTCGGGTTGGTCGTGGTGTCGGACGGTGCGCAGAACCCGCCGATCCAGTACCAGGACTGGGCGATGATCTGCTGCAGCCGATCGAGCGGCTCGCGCGTGACCATTGCCACCCCATCGACGACGTTCACGATGGAATCCTTCGGCGCCACGTCGTCGGCCGCCATGCCGGCGAAATCACCCTCGATCAGGGCGCCCTGGCCGCAGATGATCGGCCGGCGCACCATCAGGCCCGACAGCGAGGGATGGGTCTGCACGAACGCCTCGGTGGTCGGCAGGAAGCGCAGCCCCAGGAACTGATTCACCATGCCGCGGCGGAACACCTGGTTGGCCGAGGTCGCACCCTGGAACAGCTGCTTGAAGTCGGGATCGGCAAACAGCTGCCGCGCCGAGACCGGATCGAGGTAGCAATTGTACACCCCATCGACCTCCGGCACCGCGTTCATCCGCAGCCGGGACACCGCGTCGAGCAGGTTGCTCATGGTCAGGGTAGCGCCGGCGGTCAGGGCCGCGGTGTTCGTCGCCCCGGCCGGGCGCAGGATCACCGGGGCGTTGCTGGCAGTGACCGTGTTCCCCTGCGTGCCGTCGGCCACCGATACGCTGGCCGAGAACGTCAGCACACCGGAAACGCCGTTCGGCGCGAACGAATTATTGCTCGCATCCGCGGTCGCGCCCACCAGCGTGTACGAGTTCGCGCCCACCGCGACCGTCAGCGGGTTGGCGCTACTCACCGGCTGCTGCACGCCGTTGACGAACGCGGTCTGGAACCCACGGATGTCATCGACCGAAACCGCCGGTCCGGCCGCGCCGAGCGTGCTGCGCACCCGCGTGTTGCCGCCGAAATAGGCGTTGAACAGCGCGTTGCGTGCCAGCTCGTCGAGGCTGCGCGCCGCCTGCTCCCCATTGACATAGGCGTTCTGCAGGAACTGACTCGCGATCCCCACCCGGCTGGTCACCATGTTCAGGTCGGTGGTCGCGGCGTAGTGGTTGATCGTGATGGTGTACTGCTCGACGCCCCAGGTGGAGGGGGTCAGGCCGTTGTCGAAATTGTTGTTCGACGCCGGCGCGAGCGGGATGGTCACGCTCGGCTTCAACCCGGCGCGGGTCTTGGTCAGCGTCTCGCCGATGCCCACCGCGATCTCCTCGCGGTCGGCGATGGCGCGATACCCCAGGCGCGAGCGCAGCGCCTGCTCGAACTCGCGTTCGAGGAAACCCTGCTGGATGATCGGCTGCAGGGCGGGGGGGAAGTTCTGGATACCCATGCGGGGAGGTCCTTCGGATCGGGGGAGGGGGAACCCGCGGTCAGCCGCGGCGCTTCAGCAATGCCGCGCGTGCCGCCCGGTACTCGTCGTCGGTCATTTCGGTCGCCAGCTTCTGGCGCGGCGGCTGCGCCGGCGGCGGCTGCGCCGCGGCGGAACTCGATGTGCCGGCAAACAGCCAGGGCTTGGCGCGCTTCAGCGCGGCAATCAGCCCGGCGCCGCCTTCCACCGCGCCATCCGGGCCCAGCTTCACCTTGCCGAGATCGATGAACCGGATGCCGTCGAGATCGACGATGCCGGCCCGCAACGCCTCGGCCTTGAGCTCGGACAGCGCAAGCCGCGTCTCGGCTTCCTGCTGCAAGGCGCTCAGCTTGCGTTCCAGCGCCTCGGCGCGGGCGCGCAGTTCGGCCATTGGGTCCGCCGATGGATCGGCGTCCGGCGGGGAGTCCTGCTCGGTCATCCGGAATTCCTTGGAAATTGAACGGAAGGATCGGCGGCGATCCGGGCAAGCTCGGCCGGGATGTCCTCGATGTCGTAGGTCGCCGCGATCGATTTGATCGCGGTCTGCTGGCTGATCTGTCGCGCGGCGGCCAGCGTCGCCAGCGTCTGCGCGTCCTTCATCCGATCGTCGGCGGTGGGCGGCACCCAGCGCGGCCAAGCGAGCGTGAGCCGAGCCGCGGGATCGAGGCGGGGGATCGCCTCGCCTTGCACGATCAGCCGATAGCGCTGCGCCGCCTGCAGTACCATGCGCGCGAGGGCGAGCAGCGCTCCCTCGCCGTAGCTGACGCGCAGCATGTCGGCGAGCCAGATCAGCCCCTGGTTCATCAGTTCGAGCGCGCGGCCCGATTGCGCCGCGGTCAGCCGGTCGGCGCTGGCGCGGTTGCCGTGGATACTTTCCAGCGCCATCTCCCGCAGCACCCGCACGTAGTCGAGCACGGCGGCCGAGGCGGTGCCGCCGATCTCCAGCAGCTTTGCATCGCCCTTTTCGCTCACCACCAGCGCGTTGCCGGCGCCCTTGACGATTTCGCCGTCGGTACTGGCCGGCTCCTTGATGAGCAGGGTCGGGTCGCTGCTGTATTTGAGCCCGCGCCCGGCCTGGCTCAGCTGGTAGTCGATCTCGATCTGGGTCTCGATCGCGGCACGGAAGGTGGAGGCGCCGTCGTTCGGATCGCCGGTGGCGGAGGGGCCAGGCAAGTTGCGCACCCAGACCAGCGGCACGAAGCCGAGCGCATGGCGCACGCTGCGCGCGGGGTCGATCGCCGGCGGCGTCGCGGCGCCGACTGGGAGGGGCTGGTACCAGGTTTCCGCCTCGCGGTCCCACCGCCGCATGAACCAGTATTCGAGCGCCGGATCCGCGATCGTGTAGCCTTCGCCCGCCAGTTGGGCGCCGGTCACCTTGTAGCGCTCGGTGACGGCCAGCAGCGTGTCCGGGGCCTCGGGGTCCCAACTCGGGGTGAGAAAGGTCGTTTCCAGCGCACTGAAGAACAGCCGCCCGCGCAGCACCCGCATCAGGATCGCCCCCGAGCCGACCGAGCCGCGGATCGCCGCCTCGATCATCACCTGGTTGAGCCGGCACTCCTTCACCAGATCGGCGAACACGGCGCGGACGGCGCCATCGCTGCAGTCGATCGTGGGGAAATGTCCCTCGCTGAACAACAGGGCGACACTGTCCTCCACCACGATGCGGCTCAACGCATAGCGCACGCTCGGCCGGCGGTTGCGTAGCGGGATGTAGTCGCCGCCGGCGCCACGCTCCTCATGAAACTGGTGGGGAAGCACATCGTACAGCGTGCCGTTGAGCACGCGCTGCAGGATGTCCAGCATCCGGCTGCGCGGCGCATAGTCGGGGTCGCGCGGGATGAGATCGCAGATCGTTTCGAACATCGTGTCCTAGTCTGCTAGCGGGCCATGAGCGGCACGGCGAGGCGCCGTGGCGGATCGGGGACGTCGGCGGCAACGGTGAAGGCGCGGGCGAGCGCGTCCACCTGATCGTCCTTGCGGCCGAACGGGAAGTCGCGCAGTTCGTCGATGAAGTCCTGGTTCCAGGCGGCGCGGACCAGCAGCAGATTGCCGGCTTCGACCTGCGCCGCGATCGGCAGCGCGCGTGTCAGCTTCGATCCGGTCTCGCGCGAGGAGGTCACGATGTAGCCGGCGAGCTTGCGCGCGTAATGGAGTACCTGCGCCTTGCCGGCCTGGCCGGGATCTTCCGCCAGGGCGATCCGAACCGCGCGCCCGTCCGCCGCGGCGGTGGCCAGCATCGCGGTCTCCACCCCATGCGGCGTGGCGCGCAGCCGCACCACGTCCAGCACCACCAGGCGGCCCACCGGATCTCGCACGAGTTTCAGACCGACGGTATAGTCCGGGTCGTTGCGGCCGTCCGCCGCCGTGGCCGCAAGATCCCAGGCCCGCACAATGGTGCCGGCCAGCGGGGACGGCGCGTCCGTCAGCTCGATCCGCGCCACCTTGAACAGGCTGCCGTGCGGCGGGCGCGGCGATTGCTGGAACAGGGCCGACCAGACCCGTTCGCCCATCGTGTCGCGCTTGCGCAGCAGGGCCGCTTCGTCCTCCCATTCCGGCCACAGCGCGCGGCCGGGCAGGCGACCGAGCGGATCGTCGGCCTCGGCGAGCGCGGGCAGTCGCAGGACGTTCCACTCGGCGGCGCCGCGCCCCAGCAGCCGGCCGGCCAGGTCATCCTGGTGCCAGCGTGTCATGATGAGCACGATCCGTCCGCGTGGCTTCAGCCGCGTCAGCAGGTCGGAGCGGAACCAGCTCCACAGATGCTCCCGCTGCGTCGCGCTGTCCGCATCCGACATGGCCTTCACCGGATCGTCGATGATCGCGAGGTCGGCCCGGCGGCCCGCCAACGGCCCACGGATTCCGGTGGCGAAATAATGTCCCGCGGTCGAGGTCTGCCAGCGGGCGGTGGCGCGCTGGCCGGCGGCCAGATCGTAGCCCAGCGCCGGCGCGTGCGCCTCGATCACGGCGCGCAACTGGCGCGCGAAATGCTGCGCCAGATCGGCCGTGTGCGAGGCGGCGATCACCGAACTGGCCGGATGGCGCACGAACCACCAGGCCGGGAACAGGACCGAGGCGTAGGTCGATTTGGCCGATCCTGGTGGCATCAGCACCATCAGACGATCGATCGTGCCGTCGGCAATCGCCTCCAGCCGTTGGATCAGCAGCCGCTGGTGCGCCGCCGGAGCAAACCCGTCCCCGGCCAGCGCCTGGGTTGCCCAGGTCAGCAAATCGGCCGGGCGCTCTCCAGCCGGAGCCGCATCCTGCGCACGCTCTCGCGCAAGGCCGGGAGCACGCGGCATGGATCGGTGACGGGGAAGGGGGTGGGAAAAGTGCTGGTGCGGCGGCTTAGATCGCCCGACGGACGAAGAAGCGACCGCCGTCCGCGCAAAGCACCATCATGCCCGAAGTGATACCCGAAATTGGGGTCGGTGGGCAAGGCATTTTTTCTTAACGGCGCGATCGGGGTCGGCGGCGCTGCAAAAGCTTCAAACGGCCGGCCTACAGGACCGGCCCGGTGGGCTGGGCGGTCGGAGAGCCGCCGGCCCGCGCGCACGGGGTCATCTGGCTATGGCCCCCGGCGCCGGCGCGGCGCGCCGCGCCGGGACGGGTCGTAGCCGCCACCGCCCGGTCCGAGCGGTTCCGGCGTGCGGTCGCGCTTCGGCCGCTGCGTCGCCGAGGCGGCGGGCGGCGGTTCGAGCCCGAGCTCGAGCGCCTCCAGCCGGCGGATCTCGTCGCGCAGCCGGGCCGCCTGCTCGAACTCCAGGTCGGCGGCGGCGGCGCGCATGCGCTTTTCCAGCTCGACGATGGAGGATTTCAGGTCCTTGCCGACGAATTCCGCCGGCCCGGCGTCGGCCACCGGCGCTACCGTCACGTAGTCTTGCTCGAACACCGAGGTGAGCACGTTGCCGATCTGCTTGCGGATCGACTGCGGGGTGATGCCGTGCGCTTCGTTCCAAGCGGTCTGGCGGGTCCGCCGGCGATCGGTTTCCTCGATGGCGCGGCGCAGGCTGTTGGTCATGGTGTCGGCGTACAGGATCACCCTTCCGTCGACGTTGCGCGCCGCCCGGCCAATGGTCTGGATCAGGCTGGTGGCCGAGCGCAGGAAGCCTTCCTTGTCGGCGTCCAGGATCGCCACCAGCATGCATTCAGGGATGTCGAGACCCTCGCGCAGCAGGTTGATGCCCACCAGCACATCGACCACGCCGAGCCGCAGGTCGCGGATGATGTCGATCCGCTCCAGCGTGTCGATGTCGGAGTGGAGGTAGCGCACCTTCACCCCGTGCTCGGTCAGGTATTCGGTCAGATCCTCGCTCATGCGTTTCGTCAGCGTGGTCACCAGCACCCGCCCGCCGCGCGCGGCCACCGCGCGGCATTCGGCCAGCAGGTCGTCCACCTGGTGTTCCACCGGGCGGACCTCGGTCACCGGATCGACCAGGCCGGTGGGACGGATCACCTGTTCGGCGAACACGCCGCCGGTGCGTTCCAGCTCCCACGGTCCCGGCGTCGCGGAGACGAAGACGGTGGGCGGGCGATAGGTCTCCCACTCCTCGAACTTGAGCGGGCGGTTATCGACGCAGGACGGCAGGCGGAAGCCGAATTCCGACAGCACCGACTTGCGGTTGAAGTCGCCGCGATACATGCCGCCGATCTGCGGCACGGTGACGTGGCTTTCATCGACGATCAGCAGCGCGTCCTCTGGCAGGTATTCGAACAGGGTGGGCGGCGGCTCGCCGGGGTTGCGGCCCGTGAGGTAGCGCGAGTAGTTCTCGATCCCCTTGCACGATCCAGTGGTTTCCATCATCTCGATATCGAACGTCGTGCGCTGCTGCAGGCGTTCGGCTTCCAGCAGCTTGCCTGAAGCGGTGAGCTCATCGAGGCGCTGTTTCAGTTCCCGCTTGATATCGACGACCGCCTGCGCCAGCGTCGGGCGCGGCGTGATGTAGTGGCTGTTGGCATAGACGGTGATCTGCGGCAGCGCGGTGGCCTTTTCCCCCGTCAGCGGATCGAACTCGTGGATCGATTCGATCTCGTCGCCGAACAGGGTCACCCGCCAGGCGCGGTCCTCGTAATGCGACGGGAAGACGTCCACCACCTCCCCGCGCAGGCGGAACGTGCCGCGCTGAAAGGCAGCGTCGTTGCGCCGGTATTGCAGCTCCACCAGCGCCTTCGCCAGCTTGTCGCGGTCGATGCGTCCGCCGGTCTCCAGCTTCACCACCATCCGCGCGTAGGACTCGACCGAGCCGATGCCGTAGATGCAGGATACCGAAGCGACAATCACGACATCGTTGCGCTCCAGCAGCGCCTGCGTCGCGGCATGGCGCATGCGGTCGATCTGCTCGTTGATCTGCGCATCCTTCTCGATATAGGTGTCGGTGCGCGGGACGTACGCCTCCGGCTGGTAGTAGTCGTAATAGGATACGAAATATTCCACCGCGTTGTCAGGGAAAAACCCTTTCATCTCCGCATAGAGCTGCGCCGCCAGCGTCTTGTTTGGGGCCAGGATCAGGGTGGGCTTCTGCACCGCCTCGATCACCTTGGCCATGGTGAACGTCTTGCCCGAGCCGGTCACGCCGAGCAGCACCTGGTCGCGCTCCTCCGCCGCCAGCCCCCGGGTCAGTTCGGCGATGGCGGTGGGCTGGTCGCCGGCGGGTTCATAGTCCGAGACCACGCGCAGACGGCGCGTGCGCGGACGGGCGGCCTGTTTCTGGGGGATGAACAGGACCGGGGCGGAGGGGCGCAGCAGCGTCGCGGACATGGATGGAAGATGGCGCCGGAGCGGGCGCTTGGCCAGGGGAGGGGGGCGCAAGCACCACGCCCCCACCGCCGCGGTCAGCCGGAGGCCGCGCCGCCGTGCGAAGCCGGGACGAGCGAGCGCAGCCCCGCGCCGCTCAACGGCACGTCGTGCCGCACCACCCCGG
>JAJZVS010000114.1 GCA_021845555.1 Pseudomonadota bacterium | reverse complement strand
TCGCCTGCGACGTCACCGACGAGGCGTCGTTGCGCGCAGCCTTCGCCACGGTGGCGGCGGATGGCGGGATCGCCGGCCTCATCAATTGCGCCGGCGTGCACCGCGCCGAGGTCTCGGCGACACTGCCGACGGCCGCGTGGGAAGCGACGATGCGGCTCAATGCCACCGCGGTGCTGGTGGCCTGCCGCGAGGTCTATCCGCATCTGCGCGCCGCCGGGGGCGGCACGATCGTCAACATCGGCTCGTTCTGGGACCGGCTCGGCATCGCCGGCAGCGTCGCCTATTGCGCGTCCAAGGCGGCGGTGGGCGCGATCACGCGCTGCCTCGCGGTGGAGTGGGCGAAGGACGATATCCGCGTGTTCAACGTCGCGCCGGGCTACATCGAGACGGATTTGAACCGGGACTACCTGGCGCGGGAGAAGGTGAAGGCCTGGATCGCCCAGCGCGTCCCGATCGGCCGACCCGGCCAGCCCGAGGAAGTCGCGCGCGTGGTCGCCGCGCTGATCGGCGCCGACACGCCGCTGCTCGCCGGCGAGACGATCTATCTGGACGGGGGGCAGACGATCAACCAATGACCCATCCGGCAATGACCCATCCGGTGCTGGCACGGCTGGAACGGCGGCGGGGCTGGAGCGCGGAAGAACGCCTGGTGCTGGACCAGGTGCGGCGGCTGGCGCGCGAGACCATCGCGCCACGGGCGGCGGCGCTCGACCGCAGCGGCGCCTTCCCGTGGGACAATATCCGGGCGATCAACGAACTCGGCCTGAACGCGCTGTTCGTGCCGGAGGCGTATGGCGGCGCGCCGATGCGCTACCGTCTTTATCTGGCGGTGGTGCAGGCGATCACCGCCGCCTGCGCGTCCACCGGCATCATCTATGCCACCACCTTCCACGGCATGAAGCCGCTGATCGACTTCGGCGCCGAGGCGCAGAAGCGCCGGCTGCTGCCGCGCATCGCCCAAGGCGGCCTCGGCTCGCTGGCGATCACCGAACCGGAGGCGGGGTCGGACGCCACCGGCATGCGCACGCGCTTCACCCCGGATGGCGAGGATATCGTCGTCGACGGCGGCAAGATCTTCATCAGCAGCGGCGATGTCGCCGATCTGATCCTGCTGTTCGGCAAGTGGTCGGAGATCGAGGACCCGCGGCGCGCCATCTCCGTGCTGGTGCTGGAAAAGGGCATGCCGGGGCTGCGGGTGGTGCGGACCGAGGAGAAGATGGGCCATCGCGCCTCCTCCACCGCCGCGCTGGCGTTCGAGGGCTGCCGCGTGCCGCGCGCCAACCTGCTCGGCGCGCCGGGACAGGGGCTGTCCATCCTGCTCGCCTCGCTCAACAAATCCCGCCCGTCCATCGCCGCGCATGCGCTGGGGATCGCGCAGGCGGCGCTGGAGGACATGACCGCCTACATGAACGAGCGGCGGCAATCGGGGCGGCGGATCATCGAGTTCCAGGGCAACCAGTTCGCGCTCGCCGATCTCGCGACCGAATTCGCGCTGGTGGACGGCTGGCTCGACCATGTGGCGGGGCTGGTCGAGGAGGGCGAAACCGATTTCGGTCTCGAAGCGAGCATGGCGAAGCTGCGCGCCTCCGACCTTGCCATGCGCATGACGACGGAGGCGGTGCAGATGCACGGCGGCTACGGCTACTGCGCCGATTACCGGGTGGAACGGCTGATGCGCGACGCCAAGATCACCCAGATCTGGGAAGGAACGAACCAGGTGCACCGACAACTGATCGGCCGGAGCTTCGTCCGCAAATGAGCGGGAACGCGGAGATCCTGCGATGAAGGCCGCGCTGGTCCGCGCCTTCGGCCCGATCGAGAACGTCGGCTACGGCGACCTGCCCGACCCGGTGCCGGGCCCCGGCGAGGTGGTGCTCGCGCTGCGCGCCGCCGAGGTGAACTACCCCGACATCCTGGTGGCCGAGGGTCGCTATCAGGTCAAACCGCCGCTGCCTTTCGTGCCCGGCAAGACCGCGGCCGGCATCGTCACCGCGATTGGCCCCGGCGTGGCCGGGATCACGCCCGGCATGGCGGTGCTCGCGCATCTCGAATACGGGGCCTTCGCGGAACAGGTGCGCGCGCCGGCCGCGGCGTGCTGCCCGATCCCCGAGGGACTGCCCATGGACAGCGCGGCGGCGCTCGGCCTCGCCGCGCAGACCGCCTGGTTCGCGCTGCGCACGCGCGGCGGGCTGGAACCGGGGGAGAGCGTGCTGGTGCTCGGCGGCGGCGGCGCGGTCGGCGCAGCCGCCATCCAGTTGGCCCGCGCGCTGGGTGCCGGGCGGGTGTTCGCGACCGCGCGCGGCGCGTCCATCGACCGGGCGCGCGCGATGGGCGCCGATCTCGTGGTCGATACGGCACGGCCCGATCTGGCGGAGGCGCTGCGCGCGGAAATCCTCGCCGCCAATGGCGGGCAAGGCGTGGACCTGGTGGTGGACTCGCTCGGCGGGGAGGCGACGCAGGCGGCGCTGCGCAGCCTCGGCTGGTGCGGGCGGCTGATGATCATCGGTTTCGCCGGCGGCGCGCCGCCGATGCTGCGGGCCGCCTATCTGCTGGTGAAGAACATCGCCGCGATCGGCGTGCACTGGTCCGACTACCGGGACCGCAAGCCGGAAACGGTCCGTGCGGCGCAGCGGGAGATTTTCGCGCACGCCCTGGCGGGGCGGCTGCGGGTTGAGATCGCCGCGCGCCTGCCGCTGTCCCGCGCTTCCGAGGCGCTGGTGCGGCAGCGGGATGGGACGCCGGCGGGCCGCATCCTGCTGGTTCCCGAGCACGGCAACTCTTGCATTGAATAACTTGGAGTGGCCACCTCAACAAGAACCACGAACAAAGCAACATTCCGCCGCAATGGAAACCCTCGCGTTGGTTACCCGGTGCCGAATGACAGAAGCGGTCCGGCTGGGTACTCACGCGTATGATCAGCCGGAGAGACCCGGCTCGTCCTTGGTCGATCTCCAATGGGGAGAGCCAGAGAATGGCTAGCGTGGCTTACATCGAATTTGTCACTATCGTAACGGGTGTCTGCGGCGGTGGCGTGCTCGGAGGATTTCTTAGAACCCATACAGAAACGATGGTGCGCGAATCCCAGTCGCCAACCGGAATATATGAGATTGACGGGCTGATTGGGGCTATTAAACTGATTGGGCGAGGGGTAGCCCTTATGTTAGCAATTGGCTTGGCAGAAATTGGGATTTTGGTTTATATGCCACGTCTTGCCGGAGTTGACGGTTTTCCGAGAAGCGTGCTCGGTCTGTTAGGGATAGGCATACTAGTGGGAGCGTCTGCCGGTAAATATGTTCGGTATCTGTACTGGAAACTGAAGGCGTAGAGTATTTGTAAGAACCATATCGGTATGGTATGATGGCCTTGCGCCATACACACATCCCCCTCTGCCGGGGTTTTGTAGCGCGGCGTGCGATGGGAGAGGCGGCAACCATGGCGGACGGTGTTCTTTGCGTGCTGAACGACCTGGCGGAGGGGGCCGATCGCGCCGAGTACGAGGCGTGGTACCAGCGCGACCACCTGCCCGACCGGCTCGCGGTCCCCGGCTTCCGCCACGCGCGGCGGTACCGCCGGCTGCACGGACCGGGGCAGGAATATTTCACCTTCTACGAAACCGACTCGCAAGCGGTGCTGGCCACCGCCGCCTATCTCGCGCGGCTCGCCGAACCGACCGCATGGACCCGGCGGATGATGCCGTCTTTCCGCGCGATGTCGCGCAGCGTGTGCCGGGTGGCGGCCGACACCGGTGGCGGGACCGGCGGCATCGTGGCCCTGCTCGGCAGCGCGGAGCCGCCGGCCCCCGCAGCGCAGGAGGCGCTGGCGGACGCCGTCGCGCGCCCGGCGGTGACGCGCGCGCGGCTGTGGCGCGGCGATCCGGCCGCCGGCGTGCCGAACCCGGAAGCGCGGCTGCGCCCCGGCGGCGACACGTCGTTTCCGACGGTCCTTCTTATCGAGGGCACCGAGGCCGGGCCGGTCGCCGCAGCGGCGCAGGCGGCGGCCCTGCGCCTCGGTCTGGATGCGCCGGTGACGCTCTACAGCCTGATGTTCGCCGCGCCGACCGGATAGATCGCACGCCTGCACCGCATTTTGTCGGGGGAAACGAAAACCATGGAAACGCGTACGTTCGATTTCATCGTGGTGGGCGCCGGATCGGCCGGATCGGTCCTCGCCAACCGTCTGAGCGCCAATCCGAAATACCAGGTGCTGGTCCTGGAAGCCGGGCGGGAAAGCCATCCGTGGTCGCGGGTTCCGGTCGGATTTGCCAAGCTGATCGAGAACCCCGCCGCCAACTGGCTGTATTCGTCTGAGCCCGACGAGGGCAGCGGCCAGCGCCGCATTCCCGTCCCGCGCGGCAAGCTGCTCGGCGGCTCCTCCGCGATCAACGGCATGGTCTTCGTGCGCGGGCAATCGCAGGACTACGATACCTGGGCGCAACTCGGCAATCGCGGCTGGAGCTACCGCGAGGTGCTGCCGATCTTCCGCGATATGGAAAGCTATCAGGGCGAGGGGGACGCCGAGTACCGCGGCCGCGGCGGCCCGCTCAAGGTCACCGAAAACGTCGAGACCGGCCCGCTGTACGGCGCGCTGATCAAGGCCGCCGGCGAGGTCGGCATCCGCCCCACCCGCGACTACAACGGCGCGGCGCAGGACGGGATCGGCATGACCCAGACCACGATCCGCGCCGGACGGCGGATGAGCACCGCGGTCTGCTATCTCGACCCCGCGCGCGGGCGCGCCAACCTGACGATCCAGGCCAATGCGCTGACCGAGGGCCTGCTGTTCGACGGCACGCGCTGCACCGGCGTGCGCTACAGCGTGAATGGGGAGCAACGCGAAGCGCGCGCGGGCCGGGAGGTCATTCTCAGCGCCGGGTCGATCAATTCGCCGCAGCTGCTGGAACTGTCCGGGATCGGCCAGCCGGACCTGCTGCAGCGCCTGGGGATCGAAGTCCGCCACGCGCTGAAGGGCGTCGGCGAGAATCTGCGCGACCATTATGCCCCGCGCATGAAATGGGCGGTGCCGGCCTCGCTCGGCCTGACCTACAACGACAAGGCGCGCGGCCTCGGCCTGGTCTGGCAGGCGCTGAAATACGCGCTGACCAACAAGGGGCTGCTCGGCCTGCCGGCCTCGCCGATCCGCGCCTATGTGCGGACCCGCGCCGGGTTGGACGCGCCGGATGCCGGGATCTCCTGGGTACCGTTCCTGATCGATCCGAACTTCAAGCTCGCAAGGCGTTCCGGCATTACCGCGATCATGCATATCCTACGCTCCGAAAGTACCGGCAGCATCCATGTGTCCTCGCGCGCGCCGCGTACGCCGCCGGCGATCCATTTCAATTTCCTGACCGCCCAGCTCGATCGCGAGGTGACGCTGGAAGCGATGCGCATCACCCGGCGCATCATGACCGCCCCCGCGATGGCCGGCATCGCCGCCGACGAGATCGCGCCCGGCGTCGCACTTCAGGCCGATGATGAAATGCTCGATTGGGTGCGCAGGAACGCCGAGACGGCCTATCACCCGGTCGGCACCTGCAAGATGGGAACCGACCCGATGGCCGTGGTGGACGAGCAGCTTCGGGTGCGCGGCCTGCAAGGGCTGCGCGTCGCCGATGCCTCGATCATGCCGACCTTGACCTCGGGCAACACCAATGCGCCGTCCATCATGATCGGCGAGAAGGCGTCGCGGATGGTGCTGGCGGCTGCCGCCTGAAGGACCGGCAGGCTCTTGAACCACCGGGGACCGCACCATAGCCTGCATCGGTCAAGGGGGACGGAAACCATGCTCACCATCGATTCCCAGGTTCATACCTATGAGCGCAACCACCCCGCGCGCCCCTGGGCCGGCTTCCTGCATGGCCCGGACGAGGCCACCGGGGACGGCATGGTCGCCGCGATGGACGCGGTCGGCGTGGACGGCGCGCTGCTGGTCTCCCCGTTCGCCATGTATCGCTACGACGCCAGCTACGCGCTGGAGGTGTACGCGAAGCATCCCACCCGCTTCGGGCTGATCAAGCCGGTCGATCCGGCCGATCCCGCAGTGGCCGAAACGATCGCCGCATGGGCGGCGACCAAGGGCACGGTCGGCGTCCGGATCATGCTCAATCAGGAGGTTTCGCGCGATCCAGCCGATCCCGGCATCGCGCGGGTGCTGACCGCGGCCGCGCGGCATGGTCTGCCGGTCAATATCCTCTGCTGGGGGAGGCTGGCACAGGCGCGCGCGATGGCGGCGGCCCATCCCGGCACGCAGATCGTGATCGACCATCTCGGCCTGCAACAACCCTTCGTACCGCCGGTCCCGGCGGCGCCGTTCGCCGAATTGCCGACGGTGCTGGAACTGGCGGCGTACAAGAACGTCGCGATCAAGATCAGCGGCGCGTGCACGCTGTCGCACGAACCGTTTCCCTACCAGGATATCTGGGATCCGCTGGGACGCATCTTCGACGCGTTCGGCCTCGATCGCTGCCTGTGGGGAACCGACTGGACCCGCGCGGTCGCGCTGCTGACCTACCGGCAAGGGGTCGATGCGTTCCGCCTCACCGATCGGCTGTCCGACAGCGACCGGGCCACGCTGATGGGCGGGGCGCTCCAGCGCATCTATCACTGGGCGCCGTCGAAGCTCTGAGCCGCGCGCGGCCGGTCAGCGCCGCCCGGCCATGGCGCCGGAATTGCGGCGTTCCTCCTCGGCGCGAACCGTCTCCAGCAAGAAATGCGGCCCGAGCGCATCGAGGTTCACCGCGCCAAGCTGACCCAGCACCAGGTCGATCTCCCGTTGTAGGATCGACACGGATTTCTTCACCCCCTCCAACCCGCCGGCAGTGGCGCCGTACAGGGTCGCCCGACCAGTCAGGACGAAATCGGCCCCCAGGCACAGCGCCGCGACGATGTCGGAGCCACGGCGCACGCCGCTGTCCAGCAGCAGCGGCACCTCCGGACCGACGGCGGCGCGGATCATCGGCAGCATCTCCAGCGGCGACGGCATCATATCCAACTGCCGCCCGCCGTGGTTGGAGACGATCAGCCCGTCCACACCCATGCCGGTGGCGATCCGCGCGTCCTCGGGGTGCATCACGCCCTTCAACAGCAGCTTGCCGGGCCAGGCGGTGCGGATCGCCTCCAGATCCCGCCAGGTCTGGCTGGGATCCGGGGTCTGCCGGGCGAACAGGTCGGCCACCTGATCGGGTGTCGCATCTTTCGCCGCGTAGGGCTGCCAGTTGCCGAGCATCGGCAGCCCGCCCGAGCGATAGTAGTTGATCACCCAGGCCGGATGCAGCATCGCTTCCAGGATCGTGGGCAGGGTCATGCGCAGCGGACGGACGAAGCCGTTGCGGCGGTTGCGCTCGCGGTTGGACGACACCGGCACGTCGCAGGTCACGGCGAGGGTCGTCAGCCCGCAATCGATCGCGCGCTTCACCAGATCGGCCGCCACGGTGCGGTCGCGCGCCCCGTAGATCTGGTACCAGAGGTTCTTTCCCGCCAGCTTCGCGCCCTGCTCCATCGCGGCGTTGGACGCGCCGGACATCAGATAGGGAATGTCGGCCTCCGCCGCCGTCTGCGCCAGATACAGCTCGGCGTCGCGGCGGAAGGCGCCGGCCATGCCGGTCGGCGCGATGCCGAACGGGCTGGCGTAGCTGCGATCGAAGAGCTTCGCACGCTGCTCCCGCTTGGCGGTATCGACGTAATAGCGCGGCACCAGGCGCAGGGCGCGGAACGCCTCGGCGTTGGTGCGCAGGCCGACCTCGTCCTCCGCCCCGCCTTCGATGAAGTCGAACATGATCTTCGGCAGGCGGCGCTTCGCCATGCGCTTGAGGTCGTCGATGTTGATCGCGCTGTCGATGCGGCTCATGCGTTTTCCATCCTCGTCACGCGTGGCGCCGGCGGCGGCCACGGCGGAGCCGGCTGGGTCCGGTCTCTCCTGGCGCGAAACTATCAGCCGCGCCGGCGGGGTGCCAGATGACCGGGCGCGCGCAGCGCCGGGAGAGCCTGGCCCCTTGTTCCTACCCCGGGCACTGGCGTGGACCGGCAGCCGCAGGCCGCGCAAGTTGATCGAGGTCAATGCGCCGCCCGCCGCCGGCGCGCTTGCTGTCCGTCCCGGCCCCGTCACGCAATCCCGCGCAGGAGACCCCGATGCCGCTCGACGCCGCTGCCATTATGACCCGCACCGTGGTGACGGTCGGTCCGGACGATGCCATCGCCGTGGTCGCCAGGATGCTCACCGAACACGGCATCAGCGCGGTGCCGGTGGTGGCGCCAGACGGTGCCCTGCTGGGCATGATCAGCGAGGGCGACCTGATGCGCCCGTTCGGGCAGGAGAACGCGCTGCGGCGCGACTGGTGGCTCAACCTGATCGCCGAGGGCACCGACCTGTCGCAGGAATTTCTCGATTACATCCGTCTCGACCGCCATCGCGCGCGGGATCTGATGAGTCCCACGGTGATCACCGCGCCGGATACCGCCAGCATCGGCGAACTCGCCGACCTGTTGGCGCGTCACCACATCAAGCGGGTGCCGATCCTGCGCGCCGGCAAGCTGGCGGGCATCGTCAGCCGCGCCGATATCATCCGCGCGCTCGCACGGAGCGACACGGCCGCCGTCCCGCAACCCTGAAGCCCCAACCCTGAAGCGCATGTCATGACGCCCACGCCGCGGTCCGGACAGGTGATCGCGGTGCGCGGGCCGGTGCTGGACGTGCGCTTCCCCACCCCTCCCCTGCCGCAGATCAACGAGGCGCTGCGCATCGCCTGGGACCGGCCGGGCACGCTGATCGCCGAAGTGCAGAGCCACCTCGACCAGGTCACGCTGCGCGCCATCGCGCTGGCGGAGACGGCCGGCCTGCGGCGCGGCACGGAGGTTCTCGCCAGCGGCGGCCCGCTCACCGTCCCGGTGGGCGATCCGGTGCTCGGCCGCCTGCTCGACGTGCTGGGCGTGCCGGGCGATCGCGGCCCGCCGCTGCCGGCGACGACCGAACGCTGGCCGATCCATCGCCCGCCGCCGCCGCTCGCCGCGCAGACCGGCACCAGCGAAGTGTTCGAAACCGGGATCAAGGTGATCGACCTGCTGGTGCCGCTCGCCCGCGGCGGCAAGGCGGCGATGTTCGGCGGCGCCGGCGTCGGCAAGACCGTGCTGGTGATGGAGCTGATCCATGCGATGGTGGAGCGCTATCACGGCATCTCGGTCTTCGCCGGCATCGGCGAACGCTCGCGCGAGGGCCACGAGCTGCTCACCGACATGCAGCGATCGGGCGTGCTCGCCCGCACCGTGCTGATCTACGGGCAGATGAACGAGCCGCCGGGCGCGCGCTTCCGGGTGGGCCTCGCCGCGCTCAGCATCGCCGAGTATTTCCGCGACCGGAAGCAGCAGGACGTGCTGCTGCTGATGGATAACGTGTTCCGCTTCGTGCAGGCCGGCGCCGAAGTTTCCGGCCTGCTGGGCCGGCTGCCGTCGCGGGTGGGCTACCAGCCGACCCTGGCCACCGAAGTGGCGGCGTTGCAGGAGCGCATCGCGTCCGTGGCCGGCGCGGCGATCACCGCGATCGAGGCGGTCTATGTCCCGGCCGACGATTTCACCGACCCGGCGGTGACCGCGATCTCGGGTCATATCGACAGCGCGCTGGTGCTGTCGCGCGACCTGGCCGCCGAGGGGATCTATCCCGCGGTCGATCCGCTGGCCTCGTTCTCGGTCCTGCTCGATCCCCTCGTGGTGGGCGCGGAACACGCGGCGATCGCCGGGGAAGTGCGCGAGACGCTGGCGCACTGGCGCGCGTTGCAGGACGTGATCGCGCTGCTCGGGGTGGAGGAACTCGGCGCGCGCGACCGCCAGACCGTCGCCCGCGCGCGCCGGCTGCAACGCTTCCTCACCCAGCCCTTCGCGGTGACGGAGGCGTTCACCG
>JAJZVS010000113.1 GCA_021845555.1 Pseudomonadota bacterium | reverse complement strand
CAAAGCCACGCGCTGCCCCGGCAGGGTTTCTATCCGCCCGGCGAGTTCCAGTTCCAGCAGTGCCGCCATCACGGCAGCCGGAGACAACTGGCAGCGGCGTATCAGATCGTCAACCGCCGTCGGCGCCGGGCCGAGCAGCCCGGCCACCTGGGACCGGGCCTCGCGCAGCACCGAAGGCGGCGGATCGGGCGCATCTTCTGCGGGCGGGGCTGCCTCCCGGTCCGATTCCGCCAGGGCAGAGGGCGCGCCGCGGGCGAACAGCGGGTCGCGCGCCAGGCCCTGGCGCAGCGGATGGTCGGGCAGATTCTCAAGCACGTCCGTGGCGGTTTCGGTCAGATGCGCGCCTTGGCGGATCAGGTCGTTCGAGCCGCGCGCGCGGGGATCGAGCGGCGAGCCGGGGACGGCGAAAATCTCCCGTCCCGCCTCCTGCGCGAGCCGCGCGGTGATCAGGCTGCCCGAGCGCGGCGCCGCCTCGATCACGATCACGCCGAGCGCGAGGCCGGCGATGATGCGGTTGCGGCGGGGAAAGTGGCGGGCTTGCGGCGCGGTGCCGAGGGGGACCTCGCTCACCACCGCGCCGCCCGCGGCGATGCGGCGCTGCAGATCAGCGTGCTCGGGCGGATAGGGGCAGTCGAGCCCGCCGGCCACCGCGGCGACGGTGTGCCCGGCGGAGAGCGCGCCTGCATGCGCCGCGGCGTCGATCCCGCGCGCGAGACCGGAGACGACCACGAGCCCGGCGCCCGCCAGTTCTGCCGCCAGCCCTTCGGCCATGCGCGCCCCGTTGGCCGAGGCGTTGCGCCCGCCGACCAGCGCCACCGCGCGGCCGTCGAGCGCGGCCGGATCGCCCAGACAGGCGAGCAGCGGCGGCGCGTCTTCCAGCAGCGCGAGCAGCTTCGGGTAGAGCGGCTGGCCGAGCACCAGGAAACGCCCGCCGAGCCTGGCCAGAGCTTCGACTTCCCGCGCCGCCTCGGCCCGGCCCGGCACTGCCGGCGGGCCGGCCCGGCCGCCGGCGCGGGCGAGGCCGGGCAGTGCGGCGATCGCCTCCGCCGGATCGGGGAAGCGGGCGAGCAGGCGGCGGAACGTCAGCGGGCCGATGCCGTCCGTGCGGATCAGGCGCAGCCGGTCGAGCAGGACCGTATCATCCGGCGCGGGCCGGCGGCGCATGGGCGGGCTCCCTGATTTACGCCTTCTGCCCGATCCTGGGCTCCGTGCCGGCAAACAGGCGGCGGATGTTGGCGTGGTGGCGGGCGAACACCAGCACGGCAATCGCCAAGGAGAGCTTAACGAGGCCCGGCCCGGCCAGCAGCGTGGCGGCGAGCGGGGCGGACGCGAACGCCGTCAGCGCCGCCAGCGAGGAGAACCGCGCCAGCTTCGCCACCACCAACCACACCGCGCAGGCCACCGCCCCCACCGGCCAGGCCGCCGCCAGCAGCACGCCAAGCCCGGTCGCGACCCCCTTGCCGCCGCGGAAGCCGAGCCAGACCGGGAACAGATGCCCGAGCACCGCGCCGGCGCCGGCCCAGAGGGGGGCGGCTGGCGCGGCCGCCGGCCCGGCCAGCGCCGCGGCGATCAGCACAGCCGCCGCACCCTTACCGCCATCCAGCACCAGGGTAGTGGCCGCCAACCCCTTGCGCCCGGTACGCAGCACGTTGGTGGCACCGATATTGCCCGATCCCACCTGGCGGATGTCGCCGAGACCGGCCGCGCGCGTAAGCAGCAGCCCGAACGGGATGGAGCCGAGGAGATACCCCCCCAGCAGGGCGCTGAGGGCGATCAGGGCGGCAGGGGACATGCCCGGCCCGCTAAGCGAGCACGGTAGTGCGATACAGCGCCGCCAGCGGCAGCATCAGATCGATGCTGCCGAGCCGCAGCCTCGCGTCCGGGCCGAGCGTCTCGGCGCCGCCCGGCCAGGTGCCGTCGCTGCCGCGGACCAGCAACTCAGCGCGGACCGCGGTGCTGGAAACCACCAGGATCTCGGTCACGCTGGGGATGGTGGTGTAGGCCCAGACATTGGCCCAGGTCTGCTCGGCGTTGGAGGGGGAGAGGATCTCGATCACCAGCACCGGCTCGCTCAGCAGCCGCTCCCGGCCCGGCGGGGCAGAGGTGACGGCGAGATCGGGGATGCGCACATTCGCGCTGGAGCGGACGCGGGGCACCACGCCCGGGGTGGTCACCACCCGGCACGGGCGGCCGGTGTGCAGCAGGTGGTTGCCGATCAGACGGGCAAGCTCGGACTGGATCGCGCCATGCGCCTCGGTGGCCGGGGCCATTGCCTCCGGCGCGCCATCGCGCAGCTGCCACAGCCGGCCGCTGCGGTCGCCGTTGTCCCAGGCCAGGAACTCCTCGACCGTCATCGCGGGCGGCGGCTGTTTGCGCAGAGCGACCATGACCTGAGTCTAGCCCGCGGCCGGCCGGGATTCCACCCCGCCGCGCCCTACGACCGCGCTGGCGCCGCCGGCGGCGGCGGCGCGCGCCGCAACAGCAGCAGCAGCAGCAGCAGCAGCGGCGGCACGACGATGAACGTCATCGCGAAGAAGTCGTTGTTGTAGGCGATGATCTGCGCCTGCCGGTTGATCGTGGCATTCAGCAGCGCGGCGCCGTGCGCGGTGGTCGGGTCGAAATACCGCGCCACCGCCCCGGTCCCTTGCAGCAGCCGGTCGAACGGCGTGATCCGCCCCGCCAGATCGGCGTGCATCGCCTGCGCGCTGCGTTCCAACGTGAAGGTGCTGACCGAGATGCCGATCGCCTGGCCCATGTTCCGCCCCAGCGCCTGCAACGCGGTCCCCTCCCCGCGCAGCCGCGCCGGCAGGGTGACGAAGGCCACCACCGTCATCGGGTTGAAGATCAGGCCGATGGCGAAGCCTTGAACCACCAAGGTGAGCATCATCTGCGCCTCGGTCACGTCCGGGGTCCAGCGGCTCATGGTATGCAGCGCGAAACCGAGGACCATCAGGCCCACCGCCATGATCTTGCGGCTGTCCACCCGCGCGCTGAGCCAGGAAGCGAAGAACATCGCCGCCATCGTGCCGAGCCCGCGCGGGGCCAGCGCGATGCCGGCGTCGAACACCGGGTAGTTCGCCAGATCCTGCAGATAGGGCGCGAGCAGCGCCGAAGTGGCGAGCATCACCATCGAGACGAAGAACCCCATGGTGACGGAGGCGACGAAATTGCGGTCGCGGAACACCGCCGGATCGAGGAACGGCCGCCGCGCCGTCAGCATGTGCACGATGAACAGGTAGAACCCCAGCCCGGCCAGGGTGGCATACAGGATGATCTCGCGCGAGGAGAACCAATCCAGCAGCTGGCCGCGGTCCAGCATCATCTGCAAGGACCCCACCCCGAGGGCCAGCACCGAGAACCCCCACCAGTCGAACCGCAGCTCCCGCTTCGGCTCGGTATTGGGCAGGAACAGCGCAAGACCGGCGATCGCCAGCAGACCGAACGGCAGGTTCACGTAGAACACGTAGCGCCAATTGTAGATGTAGGTCAGGTAGCCGCCGAGTGTCGGCCCCATGATCGGGCCGATCATCACCCCGGAGCTGAAGATCGCCATCGCATAGGCGCGCCGGTGGAACGGGTAGATGTCCAGCATGGTGGCCTGCGACAGCGGCACCAGCGCCGCGCCGAACATCCCCTGGGCCAGGCGGAACAGCACCATCTGCGTCAGGCTCTCGGCCGCGCCGCACAGCATCGAGAACACCGTGAACCCGGCCAGGCAAATGATGAACAGCCGCTTGCGCCCGAAGCGCACCGCCATCCATCCCACCGGGGCGGTCATGATCGCCGCGGCGATCACATAGGACGTCAGCACCCAGGTGATCTCATCCTGGGTGGCCGACAGGCTGCCCTGCATATAGGGCAGCGCCACATTGGCGATCGCCGCGTCCAGCACCTGCATCAGCGTCGCCATCATGACGCAGCCGGTGATCAGGGCACGATGCGGGACGGAGGGTTCCGAGCCGGACATCGGCCGAGTGTGCCGCCGGTTGCGCCGCCGCGCCAGCCTCCCCCGGCACCGCGCGGGAGCGCTTGTTTTTGCCCCCCTGCCCCCGTAAGCTCATCCTCATGGAGAGCAAATCCGTTCTGGTCCTGCTGGCCTCCACCGTCGGCTCCGCGCAGTGTCTGCGTGTCGGCGAAATCGCCAGCCAAACCCTCGGCCAAGTGGTCCGCCTCGCGCATGTGCAGGTCGGACCGGGTTCGATCATCCTGCCCTCGCAGGAAGAACTGTCGGAATACGAAGCCGAGCACCTGGCCGACCGCGAGCAGGAGGAGACGAAGCAACTCGTCGCCCTCACCTCCGAATGGGCGAAGGCGCACGGCTTGGCGGTGCAGCTCGAGGTGTTCCGTGGCGACGAGTGGCGGGTGATGCGCCATTATCGCGGCAAGGTGAGCCTCGTGGTGCTCGCCTCCCCGCACACCCAGCCGGTCGGCCATCGGGAGACGCTGCGGGCGGCGCTGCTGCGCACCGGGCATCCGGTGGTGATGGTCCCGCCCGAGTGGGAAGGCGGGTTCGGCAAGCGCCTGATGGTCGGATGGGAAGACGTACAGCCGCTGCGCCGCGCCATCGCCGCCTTCGCCCCCTTCCTGTCCCGCGCCGAGCAGGTGGACGTGGTGGCGATCGAGCAGGACCAGGCCTCGCTCGACCTCGCCCGTCAGGTGATCGCCCCGATCGCGCCGAAAGCGGTCTATCGGCTGGTGTCGGCCGCCGGGCGCCGGACCGCCAACACGCTGCTGGACGAGGCCCGCGCGAGCGGGTCGGACGGTCTGGTAATGGGCGCGTTCCGCCGCGGCGAGATCCTGAACTGGCTGGCGCCGGGGACCTCGACCCGGCTGATCCACGACAGTTTCCTGCCGCTGCTGATGAGCCCCTGACCCTGACGGGAACCCGATGGCCGCCTGGCCGCGGCCAGTCGGGCTACAGCCAGCCGAACCCGCGCGCCAGCATGTTCAGTGCCACCAGCACGATCACCGGCACGAACACCTTCTTCAACCACACGTTCGACATCCGGGTGAGCATCTTCGCCCCCAACGTCGCGCCCAGCAGCACGCCGAGCGCCACCGGCGCCGCGATCACCGGGTCGATGTCGCCACGCTGAAAGAAGATCCCGGCCGAGGCCGCCGCCGTCACCCCGATCATGAAATTGCTGGTGGTGGTGGAGACCTTCATCGGCAGCCGCATCGCCGTGTCCATCGCCAGCACCTTGAACGTGCCGCTGCCGATGCCGAGCAGGCCCGAGATCAGCCCCGCCACATACATCATGCTGAAGCCCCAGCGGATATGCGCGACGTGGTAGGACACGTCCTGCTGGGTGCGCCGGTCGGGATACGTGCCCGGCAGGTGCAGCGGCTCGGCCCATTTGTGGTTTTTTACCCCTTCGGGCAGTTCCTCGCCCAGCCGCATGATGAGCGGCGCCGCCGAGATCAGCAGAACCACGCCGAACACGATGAACAGGATGGTGGGGTTCAGGATGGTCGAGAGCAGCGCGCCGCAGATCGCCCCGACCGTGGTGGCGACTTCGAGGAACATGCCGACCCGCAGGTTGGTCATGCGGTCCTTAACATAGGCCGCCGCCGCACCCGAGGAGGTGGCGATCACCGACACGATGGACGCACCGATCGCGGCGGTGAAGGACACGTGGAACACGAGGGTCAGGATCGGCACGATGAACACGCCGCCGCCGAGCCCCGCCAGGGCGCCCACGAAGCCGGCGAACAGCGAACTCAGCATCACGAAGCCGAAGAAGGACAGGGTGTCGTCCTCCACCACCGCGGGGCCGGGGTGACCGAGCCAGGCGCCGACCCCGAAGATGCTGAACAGCAGGATCGCCAGCACCAGAGTGGTGATGAAGATGTAGGTGCGGTCTTCCTCGATCGCGAAGGCGACGATCGACACCGCGACCCGCAGCACCGGGGTGGCGAGCAGAATCAGCAGCCCCAGGACCACGACCGCCAGCGGGTTCCCGTGCAGCAGGCCGCCCACCACCGCCCGCAGGGTATCCGGAAAAGTCGGGTGCGGCAGAGCGCCGGTGAGCCGCAGCACGTAGAACCAGCTGATCCCGCCCAGGATCACCGCCACGCTGAGCAGCACCCCACCGCGCAGGACGGCGCTGATCAGGAGTTCGGTCTTGCGAATGACGTTGTCGTCGGGCCCGAGTTGAATGACTTTTCCGTTAACCGTCTCGCTCGCCATGTGTCCCTGTTCTTTCCGGCCCGCACGAATCGTTCAGCGGGCGAGCGGGGGTTCGCTCGCCTCAGAAAATTCGGTCGACACGCATAAGCACCCCGACCGGTGACCGGAATATGGCGATTCGGGGCGGCTTGCATCGTCTTTCTGGGATTTCATGGCAGACCGGCGCCGGGCGCATCCGTCCGGCCCAAGGGAGCGGCCCCAAGGGACCGGCGCATCATGGGGCCGGCGGTTGCCAGGGAACCACGGGCGGCTACGATCCCGCCCAAGCAACCGCGCCGGGACACGGATCCCGGCCGAACAGGGGAACCGCGCCATGATCACCAAGTTCGACAGCCTGTTCGCCGGCCATGTCGACATGGACGACGTCGGCTACGGCGGCACCGCGGTGAACGCGCGCCGGTATCCCAACGAGCACCTGGCGAGTGTGTTCGACAAGGCCGAGGCGATGGCCCGGCTGATGGACCGGCTCGGCTACAACACCTTCTGGATGGCCGAGCACCATTTCCAGCGCGAGGGCTACGAGTGCATCCCCAACGTGATGATGATGGCGCTGCATCTGGCCCACCGCACGGAGCGCCTGCGGCTCGGCTGCGGCTTCAACATCACGCCCATGTGGCACCCGCTGCGGCTGGCCGAGGACTACGCCATGGCCGACATCCTGAGCGGCGGGCGGATCACCTTCGGCGTCGGCCGCGGCTACCACACCCGCGAGGTCGAGACGTTCGGTGCCCCCCTGCTCGACCAGGCCGCGAACCGGGAATTGTTCGAGGAACAGGTCGAGATCATCTTCAAGGCGTTCAACAGCGAGGCGTTCTCCCACCAGGGCGCGCACTACACCCTGCCGCCGGAAGTGCCCTATCGCGGCTACACGCTGAAGGAGCTCACCCTGGTGCCGCGCCCGCTGCGCCGGCCGGTGGAATGCTGGCAGCCGGTGCAGGGCGGCAGCCAGCGGGCGCTGGAATTCATGGCCAGGCACGGCATCCAGGCGATGGTGGGCGGCGGCTCGGCCGAGGGCGGCGCGATGCACAAGACCGTGCTCGCCTGGCAGGCGGCGCACGCGAAGCTCGGCCAGGAGATCGCGCTGGGCGAGCGGATGTGCTTCGGCTTCCACTTCTACATGGCGGACTCGCGCGAGCAGGGAATGCGCGAGGCGGCGAAATACTACGAGGAGAACATGAAGATGTTCGGCGAGCTGCGCCTGGTGCGCGCGCTCACCGACGAACAGATCGCGCTCATGGGCGATCCTGCCCGCGCCCCCGGCGCGAAGCTGCCGCGGATCGAGGACGCGGTCGCCTCCGGCGGGTTCCTGTGCGGCTCGCCGGAGCAGATCATCGAGCATCTGAAGAAGCTGGAACGGGCCTACCCGGGCCTCGATCGCGTCTCGATCAGCCTGTCGGTCGGCGTGCCGAAGGCGGTGGCGCTGGAACAGCTGGAACGCTTCGGCACCGACGTCATGCCGGCCTTCGCCCCGTCGCCGGTCTGGGCGCCGACCGCGGTCGCATAAGGCACGAGAACCGCATCCAAGGAGGAACCACGCCATGCCCGACGGTCGTACCCGCCCCGCGCCGCGCCCGCGCCTGCTCGGCCCCGATCCCTCCCCGCCGTCGGTCTATGTCGATGTGCTGGGCCAGCCCTGGCAGACGTCGCAGTTCCCCGGCATCGAGCACAAGGTGCTGTTCGCCGATCCGGCCACGGGCATGTCCACCCTGCTGTTCCGCCTCGCCCCCGGCGCGGTGGTGCCGCTGCACGAGCACACCGGCGTCGAGATGACCTATGTGCTGGAGGGTACCCTGGAAGACGAGGAAGGGGTGTGCACCGCCGGCAATTTCGTCTGGCGCCCGGCCGGCAACACGCATGAGGCACGGGCGCCGAACGGCGCGGTGATCCTCGGCGTGTTCATGCGGCCCAACCACTTCGCCGCCGGGCAGAAGTTCTTCACCGAGGCGAAATCGGGCTGACCCCTCCCCCTACCCCCTCCCGCAAGGGGAGGGGGAACACGGGCCTCAGCCGTAGCGTTCCTCGGTCCAGGGATCGCCATTGTTGTGATAGCCGCGCTGTTCCCAGAAGCCGGGGCGGTCGGCCGGCGCGAACGCGATCCGCCGCACCCATTTGGCGGATTTCCAGAAATAGAGCCGGGGAATCACCACCCGCACCGGCCCGCCATGCGCGGGCGAAATCGGCGCGCCGTTCCAGCGATCGACCAGCAGCACGTCGTCCTGCTCGAACTGCTCGCGCCGGACGTTGGTCGTGTAGCCGTCGTGGGACTGGAAGAGCACGAACCGGGCCTCGTCCTTCGGCCGCACGAGATCGATCAGCGTGCGCGCCGCCACCCCTTCCCAGCGGTTGTCGTAGCGCGACCACTGGGTGACGCAGTGGATGTCCGAGACGCTCTCGCGCCGTGGCAGAGCAAGGAATGCGTCGAGTGTGAGGCTCGCCGGATGCGCCACCGCGCCATCGATATCGAGACGGAACTTCGCCGCCGTCACCTCCGGCTGCTCGCCGAGATCGAGCACCGGCCAGTCCTGCGTCAGGCGCTGTCCGGGCGGCAGGCGATCGCGCGCCGGATCGGCGGTGACCCCGGTCAGCAACCGGCCCTCGCGGGCCCAGGCTTGCTTGGCGGCGATCAGCTTCTCCCGCCCCGAAGGCGGCGCGGGATCGTCGGGATCGGTCATGTCGGGGTGTCCGTAAGGGTTCGGGTCATGTCCACCCGGATCCAGCCTGGGCGGAGCGGGTTGGCGCGCCGGCCGGTCTCCCGGTAGCCGTAGCGCGTATAGAGGGCGATGTTCCGCGTCATCCGGGCGTTGGTATAGAGCCGCAGTTCGGTCAGGCCGGACGCGCGGGCCCGCGCGTCGGCGAATTCCAGCAGACGCAGACCAACCCCCCGCCCCTGCTGCTCGGGCGCCACCGCGACGCTGAAGATCATCAGGTGATCCTCGTGGGTTTCGAGCACGATGAGCCCCGCTGGCAGCCCCATCGGCCTCGCCATCCCCTCCAGCAGCCAGACCTCGCCCGCGGCGACGCGCGGGGCATAGTCCTCGGTCACCGGAACGGCCGGTGCGTCCAACACCAAGTCATAGACCGCGTAGGCAGAAGCGGTCAGCGCCACGATCGCCGGCAGGTCTGCGGCAGTGGCGAGGCGGATCGCCGGTGCCGGCGAAGTTCCTGGGGACGCGGACGCGCCACGATCGGTCACGTCGGGACTTCGCCCTGCCCCGGCGCGATCAAACCCGACGCCACCATGCGCGCGCGCGAGGCGGCCATGGCGTCGGCCACCGCCAGCGCGGCGGCAAGGGCCCGCCGGCCTGCGGCGGCGTCCACCAGCACCGGCGCGCCGTCCAGCACGGCGGCGACGAACGCCGCCTGCTCGGCCGCCAGCGCATCGTGGTCCTGCCACGACACTTCCTCGATCCCGAACCCCTCCACCCAGGGCAGCTTCTGGCCGTGACCGCGGCGGATGACGCTGAGCTTGCGGTTGGCGAAATCCACCGTCACGTAGCCGTCGGCGGCAAAGATGCGCATCCGCCGTTCGGTGCGCGCCGACACCCGGCTCGCGGTGATTGTCGCCACCGCGCCCGAAGCGAAACGGATCCGCGCGTTGGCGATGTCCTCGTGCTCGCTGGCCACCGCGGCGCCCACCGCATCGACACTCTCGATTGGGCTGTCGGTGAGGCTGAGGATCAGGTCGAGGTCGTGGATCATCAGGTCGAGAATGACCGACACATCCGTGCCGCGCGGTTTGAACGGAGCGATGCGCGTCGCCTCGATATAGAGCGCCGCGCCGATCCGCCCGGTCAGCGCGCCATGCGCGGCGGAGAACCGTTCGAGATGGCCGACCTGCAGCACCAGATGGCGTTCGGCGGCCAGCGCGGCCAGCGCATCGGCTTCCGCCAGGGTCGCGGCGATCGGCTTTTCCACCAGCACGTGCCGTCCGGCAGCGAGC
>JAJZVS010000112.1 GCA_021845555.1 Pseudomonadota bacterium | reverse complement strand
CCCCTTTCCTGGCGAAGCCGTCCGAGGGGTCCAGGGGACTTGTCCCCTGGCAGGGGGTCCAGGGGGACAGCGTCCCCTTGGCCTTCCTCCCCCTACCCCGCCACCCGATCCAGCTCCGCCAGCAGTGCGTCGCCCATGGCGACGGTGCCGACCGGGGTGGCGCCTGGGCTGGCGAGGTCGGCGGTTCGCAGGCCCTTGGCCAGCACCGCGGTGGCCGCCGTTTCGATCAGCCGCGCGTCTTCTTCCATGTCGAACGAGTAGCGCAGCAGCATGGCGAAGCTGAGCATCTGCGCCAGCGGGTTGGCGACGCCCTTGCCGGCGATGTCCGGTGCGCTGCCGTGGATCGGCTCATAGAGCGCGTGCCGTTTGCCGTTGGGCTGCACCGCGCCGAGCGTGGCGGACGGCAGCATCCCCAGGCTGCCGGTGAGCATGGAGGCAAGGTCGGACAGCAGGTCGCCGAAGATGTTGGATGTCACGATGACGTCGAACTGGCGCGGGTTGCGGACCAGCTGCATGGCGCAGTTGTCGGCGTACATGTGCGAGAGCTGGACGTCGGCGTAGTCGCGGGCGTGCAGCGCGGTGACGGTCTGGCGCCAGAACAGGCCTGACTGCATGACGTTGGCTTTTTCCACGCTGGTGACGCGCTTGCCGCGCTTGCGCGCGAGTTCGAAGCCGACGCGGGCGACGCGTTCGATTTCGCTGGTGGTGTAGGATTCGGTGTCGAACCCGCGCTGCTGGCCGTCGGGCAGGGTTTCCACCCCGCGCGGGGTGCCGAAATAGACCCCGCCGGTGCTTTCGCGGACGATCATCAGGTCGAGCCCGCGCACCACCTCGGGCTTCAGGGTGGAGGCATCGACCAGCGGATCGAGCACGGTGGCCGGGCGCAGGTTGGCGAACAGGTCGAGTTCCTTGCGCAGCCGCAGGATCGCGATCTCCGGGCGCATGTCGAAGCCGAGCTTGTCCCATTTGGGACCGCCCACCGAGCCGAACAGGATCGCGTCCGTATCCTTGGCCGCCTGCATGGTTTCATCCGTGATCGGCGTGCCGCGCGCGTCGATCGCCGCGCCGCCTACCAGGTCTTCCGAGATATCGAAGGAGACCATGCGCCGGCGGGCCATCCATTCGATCACCCGGCGGGTCTGGGCCATCACTTCCGGGCCGATCCCGTCGCCGGGCAGGATCAGCAGTTTCTTGTTGGCGGGCATCGTTGGGTCCTTCTCGGGCGGTCCTGGTTGATCCCGCGCCCGCTCTTCCGCTTTCGTCCCCGCCCCACCCCCTTCTTTCCCCGTCATGGCCGGGCTTGACCCGGCCATCTGCGCACGGGCGATCGGGGGTTGATGGCCGGGTCAAGCCCGGCCGTGACGGAAGGAGCGCGGCGGACGGGTGGGGCGGCGGACGGGCGCAGCGGAAATCGGGCGTCAGGCGGCGGTGGTGCCGGGCATCCAGGGCTGGTCGGCCCGGCGGCGGGCTTCGTAGCTGTCGATCGATGTCACGTGCTGCATCGTCTGGCCGATGTCGTCGAGCCCGTTCAGCAGCAGGTGCTTGCGGAACGGGTCGATCTCGAAGGGGATTTCCTCTCCGCTCGGGCGCACCACCACCTGGCGCTCCAGATCGACGGTGATGCGGGCGTTGCCGCCGAGCTTCGCGTCCTCGATCAGCGCGTCGCACACCGCGCGCGGCAGGCGGATCGGCAGAATGCCGTTCTTGAAGCTGTTGTTGTAGAAGATATCCGCGAAATCCGGCGCGATGATGCAGCGGATGCCGAAATCGAGCAGCGCCCAGGGTGCGTGCTCGCGCGACGATCCGCAGCCGAAGTTCTCGTGCGCGACGATGATCTCGGCGTGCCGGTACTGCGCCTGGTTCAGCACGAACTCGGGCCGTTCCTTGCCTTCGGCATCGTAGCGCAGCGTATCGAACAAATGGACGCCGAGGCCCGAGCGCTTGATCGTTTTGAGGAACCGCGCCGGGATGATCTTGTCGGTATCCACATTCGCCAGCGGCAACGGTGCCGCCACGCCGGTGAGTTTCGTGAACTTGTCCATCGCCCGTCCTCCCCCTCAGCCGAGTTGCCGCACGTCGGCGAGCCGCCCGGTCACCGCCGCCGCCGCCGCCATTGCCGGGGAGACGAGGTGCGTCCGTCCGCCCGGTCCCTGCCGTCCCTCGAAATTGCGGTTGGACGTGCTGGCGCTGCGCTGGCCCGGCGTCAGCTTGTCCGGGTTCATCCCCAGGCACATGGAGCAGCAGGGATCGCGCCACTCGAACCCGGCTTCCAGCAGGATCCGGTCCAGCCCCTCGCGCTCGGCGGCCAGTTTCACCTGGCCCGAGCCGGGCACCACCAGCGCCTGCACCCCGGCCGCGACCTTGCGGCCCTTGGCCACCGCGGCGGCGGCGCGGATATCCTCGATCCGTCCGTTGGTGCAGCTGCCGATGAACACCACGTCGATCTTCACGTCCTGCATGCGCGTGCCTGGTGTGAGCGCCATGTAGTCGAGCATGCGCTGCATCTGCGCCCGCGCCGCTTCGTCCGTCACCGCGGACGGATCGGGCACGACGCCGGTGACCGGGACCACCGCGCCGGGCGTGGTGCCCCAGGTGACCATCGGCGCGATCTCGCGCGCGTCCAGCACCACGGTCTTGTCGTACACCGCGCCGGGATCGGACGGCAGGGTACGCCAATACGCCACCGCCTGCTCGAACGCCGCGCCCTTGGGGGCGAACTCGCGGCCCTGCACATAGGCAAAGGTGGTTTCGTCCGGCGCGACCAGGCCCGCGCGCGCGCCGGCCTCGATCGACATGTTGGACACCGTCATCCGACCGGCCATGTCGAGCGCGCGGATCGCTTCGCCGGCGTATTCGATCACATGGCCGTTGCCGCCGGCGGTGGTGATCTTGCCGATGATCGCCAGCACCAGGTCCTTGCCCGAGGTGCCGAAGCCGAGCGTGTTGTCCACCCGGATCAGCATGTTCTTCGCCGGGCTCTGCAGCAGCGTCTGGGTGGCGAGCACGTGCTCGACCTCCGACGTGCCGATGCCGAACGCCAGCGCGCCCAGCGCGCCGTGGGTGGAGGTGTGGCTGTCGCCGCAGACGATCGTGGTGCCGGGCAGGGAAATCCCCAGCTCGGGGCCGATGATGTGGACGATGCCCTGGCGCACATCCAGGATCGGGATATAGGGCACCCCGAATTCGACGACGTTCTTTTCCAGGGTCTGCACCTGGATGCGGCTGTCCTCTTCCTTGATGTCGGCGGGGGTGCGCGGCCCGACGGTGGGGATGTTGTGATCCGCCACCGCGATGGTCCCGTCCGGCCGGCGCACCTTGCGCCCGGCCAGCCGCAGCCCCTCGAACGCCTGCGGGCTGGTCACCTCATGGACGAGGTGCCGATCGATATAGAGCACGCAGGTCCCGTCCGGCAGCCGCTCGACCACATGGCTGTCCCAGATTTTATCGAACAACGTCCGTGGCTTGTTGCCGGACATGGGCGGTTCCTCCTCGGCACGATGATGGGGCAGGCGCGGGCGCGGGGCCGGGGGGATCCCCGGCCGGCGTCAGCCCGCTGCCGCGGTGTCGGCCGGAGCCTCCACGCTGCGGGCCTTCTCGGCGATGCGGGCGGATTTGCCCGAACGGCCGCGCAGATAATAGAGCTTGGCGCGGCGGACGTCGCCGCGGCGGACCACCGCGATTTCCGCGATCGTAGGCGCGTAGAGCGGGAACACGCGCTCCACCCCTTCGCCGTAGCTGATCTTGCGCACGGTGAAGTTGCTGTTGAGACCCTTGTTGGAGCGCGCGATCACCACGCCCTCGAACGCCTGGGTGCGGGCGCGCTCGCCTTCGACGACCTTGACCGACACGCGCACGGTATCGCCGGGGGCGAACTCCGGCACCGGGCGGGTTTCGGTCAGCCGGGCGATCTGCTCGGCCTCGTAGCGCTGGATGATGTTCATCTGGGTGGTCCTTTCGTCTTGATCGCTTACGGCGCCGCCGGGGGGAAGGCAATCGGCGGGCGGGGGGAGTGCCCCTGGGAAGAGTGAACCGCCCACAGATCGGGGCGGCGGGTTCGGGTGATGCGTTCGGCCTCGGCGCGGCGCCAGGCGGCGATGGCGGCGTGGTTGCCGGACAGCAGCACCTCCGGCACGTGCCGCCCCTGCCAGTCGGCGGGGCGGGTGTAGTGGGGGTATTCCAGCAGGCCGGCGCTGAAACTCTCCTCCTCGGCGCTTTCCTGCGCGCCCATCACGCCGGGCAGCAGGCGGACGGCGGCATCCAGCAGCACGAGCGCGGCCGGTTCCCCGCCCGACAGCACGTAATCGCCGATCGAGATCTCCTCCAGGCCGCGGGCGTCGATCACCCGCTGGTCGATCCCTTCATAGCGCCCGCACAGCAGGATCGCGCCGGGGCCGGCGGCAAGGCGGCGCGCATCCGCCTGCGTGAACGCCCGCCCGCGCGGGGTCAGCGCGACCATCGGCCGCCCGTCCGCCACCGACGCGAGCGCCGCGTCGGCCACGTCCGCGCGCAGCACCATCCCCGCCCCGCCGCCGAATGGCGTGTCATCGACCGAACGATGCCGGTCGGTGGCGAAGGCGCGCAGATCGGTGGCCTCCAGCGACCAGAGGCCGACCGCTTGCGCCCGGCCGGCCAGCGAATAGCCGAGCGGGCCGGGGAACATGTCGGGAAACAAGGTGAGGACGGTGGCGCGCCAGGTCATGCCGCTTCCTCCCGCGACGGGGCGGGGATTTCCACGACCTCCGGCGCCACCACCACGAGCCTGCCCTCGGCCACATCGACCTCGGGCACCGCGGCGCGGGTGAAGGGGATCAGCAGCGGCGGGGCGTCCGGGCGGGCGATCTCCAGGCTCGCACCGGCGCCGTAATCATGCAGCGCCACCACCGTTCCGAGCGCGGTCCCGGCCGGATCGACCGCCGCCAGCCCGACCAGATCGGCGAGGTAGAACTCCTCGGCCTCCGGCGCCGGCAGCCGTTCGCGCGGGACCGAGAGGCGCAGGTTGGTCAGCCGCTCCGCCGCGGTGCGATCGGCGAGTTTCACCGCCGCCCCGTCGCGGAGTTCCGCGAGTTCCGCCACCCCGGCGCCGACCCAACGCAGGGTGAAGCGCCGCCCGTCCTCGGCCTCCAGCGGGCCGTAGGAGGCGAGCGCCTCCGGCGGGTCGGCGTAGCTGGTGACGCGCACGAGCCCCCGCACGCCATGCGGGCGGCCGATCACGCCGAGCAGGATGCGGGAAGCGGGCACGCGTTCGCTCAGCCGGCGGCCTTCGCCGCCCGCTCCTGCGCCTTCTTCTTCGGCGCGGACTGCTGCGGCTGCGGACGGAACGCCGGCATCGGCGCCAACCCGGCCTTGCCGAGGAAGCGGGCCACGCGATCGGTGGCCAGCGCGCCCTGGCTCAGCCAGTGGGTGATGCGCGCGTCGAGCAGCCGGATGCGGTCGGCGTGCTCGGCCGGCAGCATCGGGTTGTAGCTGCCGAGCCGCTCGATGAAGCGGCCGTCGCGCGGGGAGCGGCTGTCGGCCACCACGATGTGGTAGTACGGGCGCTTCTTCGCGCCGGCGCGCGCGAGGCGGATTTTAAGACCCATCTTTACGGTAACTCCTTCAGAACGGTCGGTTGCGGGCGCTCATGCCCTTGGGAAGCAGCGCGGACAGGCCGTGGCGCATCAGCCCCTTCTGCCCGAGCTTGTTCATGCGTTTCATCATCGCCGTCATTTCCTCGAACTGCTTGAGCAGCCGATTGACGTCCTGCACCGAGGTGCCGGAGCCGCCGGCGATGCGCTTCTTGCGCGACGCCTTGATGATATCCGGCGCCCGCCGCTCCTTCGGCGTCATCGACGAGATGATCGCGATCTGGCGCTTGAGCATGCTGGTATCGAGATTGGCGTCCGCCAGCTGCGCCTTCAGCTTGCCCACGCCGGGCAGCATCCCGAGGATGCCCGACAGCGATCCCATCTTGGTGATCTGGCGCAGCTGGGAGGCGAAGTCTTCCAGGTCGAACTTGCCGCGGGCGATCTTGGCGGCGAGCTTCTCGGCATCCTCCTGCTCGATCGTCTCACTGGCTTTTTCCACCAACCCGACGATGTCGCCCATGCCGAGGATGCGGCCGGCGACGCGCTCGGGATGGAACTCTTCCAGCGCATCGAGCTTCTCGCCGAGGCCGATCAGCTTGATCGGCGCGCCGGTGATCGCGCGCATCGACAGCGCCGCGCCGCCGCGGGCGTCGCCGTCCATCCGTGTCATGACGATGCCGGTGACGCCGACCGCCTCGTGGAAGGCGCGCGCGGTGTTCACCGCGTCCTGGCCGGTCATGGCATCGACGACCAGCAGCGTTTCCACCGGATCGGTGGCGGCGCGGATCGCCTTCACCTCGTCCATCAGCGCTTCGTCGATGGACAGGCGCCCGGCGGTGTCCAGGATCACGAGGTCGTAGCCCTCGCGCCGCCCGGTCTCCATCGCGCGCACCGCGATCTGCACCGGGGTCTGGCCGGGCACGATCGGCAGGCTGGCCACTTCGGCGCGCTCGGCCAGCTGGGCGAGCTGCAACTGCGCGGCCGGGCGCTGGGTATCGAGGCTGGCGAGCAGCACGCGCTTGCGGGCCCGCTCGCGCAGCCGCAGCGCGAGCTTGCCGGCGGTGGTGGTCTTGCCGGACCCCTGCAGGCCCACCATCAGCACCGGGATCGGAGCGGGGGCATTGAGGTTGAGCGGAACCGCGCCCTCCCCCCCCAGCTCCTCGATCAGCACTTCGTGGACGATCTTCACGACCTGCTGGCCGGGAGTGACGCTGTCCAGCACCTCCGCGCCCAGCGCGCGTTCGCGCACCTTGCTGATGAAATCGCGCACCACCGGCAGGGCGACGTCGGCATCGAGCAGCGCGAGGCGGACCTCGCGCAGCGCCTCTCCCACGTCGAGCTCGGACAGGGCCCCGCGACGGCGGAGCTTGTCGAACACACCGGAGAGCTTGTCGGAAAGCGCCTCGAACACGGAACACCCTCAAGCAACGGACAACGCGCCGCTGCGCGAACCCTCGCGGAGCGGCGGAGCCCCCGCCATCAGGGCGGGGACCGGGGGGCACAGAGCTTTCCCGGATTGCGGGCTTGTGGCGCCGGGGGGGCGGGAAGTCAAGTTAAGGACGCGCCGGGGGCTGGCCGCCGAACTCCTGTGACAGCGGGTCGCAGCCCGGCATTTCGTCGCGCCGATGCGGTTTCCCTGTTCGGAGCCGCGCCCATGAGCACCCTCGCAGAGCCGCTGCCCGGCAAGTCCCGCCTGGCCGTCCTGCGCCGGCACCTGCCCTACCGGCACGGCGCGCCCGGTGGGCGCCGGCTGACCATCCTGGTGAACCGGATCAATCCCGCGCTGTTCTCGACCGCCTTCACTACCACCGCCCGCCTGGTGCTCGGCCAGGAAGCGGTGCCCGATAAGGCCGGCGAACCCGCCGCCATTGGCGGTCAAGGCCAACCAACCCAACCCGGCAACCTTAAACGCGAGCGGCTCGCTCCCCGATTACCGCGACCAGATCCTCGCCGAGGCGGTTGGGCGAGCTTGGATTCGGGACCCTGCGCCGCTCCCCCCGCGCCCTTGAACGCCCGTCCCCTTGGGGCGAGTATCCGCCCGGTTCACGGAGGACGCCCCATGCCAAACGACGCCCCCTCGGCCGCGACCGCGACCGCGACCGATCATCTGCCGCTCTCGGGCCTGGTCGTGCTCGACCTTACCCTTGCCCGTGCCGGCCCCACCGCGGTGCGCCATCTGGCGGACTGGGGGGCGGACGTGATCCGCATCGAACCCCCTCCGACGCCCGGCGCCGAGGACATCGCCGGCAACCGCGACGGCTTCGACTTCCAGAATCTGCATCGCAACAAGCGCGCGATCCAGCTCAATCTGAAGGACCCCGCCGGGCACGAGGCGTTCATGCGTCTGGCGCGCACCGCCGACGTGGTGATCGAGAATATGCGCGCGCAGGTGAAGCACCGGCTGAAGGTCGCGTACGACGACGTGCGCGCGGTGAACCCGCGCATCGTCTACGGATCGATCAGCGGCTTCGGCCAGGACGGGCCCTATGGCCACCGCGCCGGCGTCGATCAGATCGCGCAGGGCATGGGCGGGTTGATGTCGATTACCGGCCTGCCCGGCCAGGGGCCGGTGCGGGTCGGGATTCCGATCGACGACCTGACCGCCGGCAATCTGCTGGCGATGGGCATCATGATGGCGCTGTTCGACCGCACCCGTACCGGGGTCGGCCGCTGGGTGCAGACCAGCCTGCTGGAAGCGCAGATCTTCATGCTCGATTTCCAGGCCGCGCGCTGGCTGATGGCCGGCGAGGTGGCGAAACAGGCCGGCAACGACCACCCGACGGGGATTCCGACCGGAGTGTTCCCGACCTCCGACGGCAACATCAACATCGCCGCGAGTTCCGCGCGCCTGTGGGAACGCTTCTGCGACACCATCGGCAAGCCGGAATGGAAGGCGGTCGAGGCGTGGAAGACCCAGAAGGGCCGCAGCGCCGACCGCGCCGCGATCAACGCCGCGATCGGCGCGGTGACGCGCACGCAGCCGGCCAACCACTGGATCGAGCTGTTCGAATCGAACGGGATTCCCTGCGGGCCGATCTATTCGATCGACCAGGTGTTCGCCGACCCGCAGGTGCAACATCTTCGCATGGCACGCATGATGAAAAGTCCGGTGATCGGGGACAAGCCGGTGGTCGCCTCGGCGCTGAACATCTCCGGTTTCGAGAAGGACATCCGCCTGCCGACGCCGGCGGCGGGATCAAGCACCGATGCCGTGCTGCAATCGGTGGGCTACAGCCCTGCGGAAGTCGCAGAGCTGCGCAGGAAAGGAGTGATCTGAGGATGGCCGAAAACACGCGCGAATTCGCCGGCGGCAAGATGCTGGCCGCGGTCGACGGCGGCGTCGGGCTGGTGACCTTCAACCAGCCGGAGAAGCGCAACGCCATGTCGATCGAGATGTGGCAGGGGCTGGAGCAGATCCTGGACGGATTCGCCGCCGACGACGCGGTGCGCGTGGTGGTGCTGACCGGGGCGGGCGGCAAGGCCTTCGTCTCCGGGGCGGATATCTCGCAGTTCGAGAAGAATCGCGCGAATGCCGATGCGCAGGTGGAATACGACCGGCTGACCAGCGCCGGGCGGGCGAAGCTTGCGACCTTCGCCAAGCCGACGATCGCGATGATCCGCGGCTTCTGTCTGGGCGGGGGACTCGCGATCGCGATGCAGACCGATCTGCGAATCGCTGCCGAGGGCAGCCAGTTCGGAATTCCGGCGGCGCGGCTGAGTATCGCCTATGCGTTCGACGGGCTGCGCAAGCTGGTGCAGCTGGTGGGGCCGGCGCACGCGCGGATGATTCTCTATACCGGCAACCGAATCGACGCGCGGGAGGCGGAGCGGATCGGCCTGATCAACCAGGCGGTGGCCGATTCGGCGCTGGAGGAGACGGTGATGGGGATCGCGCGCACGATCGCCGAGAACGCGCCGCTGTCGATCTACGCGTCGAAGCTCACGATCGGCGAGGTGATGAAGGATCCGGCGGAGCGGAACATGGAAGCGGTGCGGGTTGCGGCGGCGGCGTGTTTCGACAGCGCGGACTACAAGGAAGGACGGACGGCGTTCATGGAGAAGCGGGCGCCGCGGTTCGTCGGGCGGTAGCGGGTACAACGAAACGGCCGGGGTTTGCACCCCGGCCGTTGACGCTTTCCAGGCCAGACCTGTTCAGAACGCGAGCCAGGCGAACAGATACAGGGTGTTGTTGTCCGAGGCGTTGGATCCGGCACCGTCGTAGTTGGAATTGGCGCCGTTGAACTCGGTATAGAAAGTGTACTGGACACCGAGCTTCAGGTTAGCCCAGGGCCGCCACAGCGACTTGTCCTTGCCAAACGGCACCCAGTCAGCCTCGACCATGAAGCCATTATAGTTCGGGCTGCTGTTGGCGCTGACCGGATTGGCGCTCAGCGGGCCATAGACCACCGGATTCGCATCGCCGAAGCCACCGAGCCAGGCGAGGGTCAGGCCGTAAGTGTTATCGTACCAGTAGGAGCCGTTGATATTGATCGTGTTCAGGCCGTAGCCCGAACCGACCGCCGTGCCGTTCGTTGCGTTGTAGGCGGCGGTGGTGCCGGTAAGGTTCTGTTCCTCGTGAACGAAGATGCCCTGCAGCG
>JAJZVS010000111.1 GCA_021845555.1 Pseudomonadota bacterium | reverse complement strand
CTGGATGGCCGGCGCGGTCTGGGTGCCGACCAATTTCCGCCTGACCCCGCCCGAGGTCGCCTATCTGGCAAGCTCCTCGGCCGCCACGGTGCACATCTTCGATCCGGTGTTTCCCGCCCACGCCGAAGCGGCGAAGGCGGAAAACCCGGCGCTGCGGCTGGAACTGTGGCTCGATCCGCGCGCCGAAGGAAGCTGGGAGGCGCTGGCGGAAGGCCCCGGCGCGCTCGACCGTCCGGTCGATGTCGGGCGCGACCATCCGGCCTGGTTCTTCTACACTTCCGGCACCACCGGGCGGTCGAAGGCGGCGGTGCTGACGCACGGGCAGTTGCAGTTCGTCATCAACAACCACCTGGCCGACCTGATCCCCGGCACCACCGAGCGCGACGTGTCGCTGGTGGTCGCGCCGCTGTCGCACGGCGCCGGCGTCCACGCGCTGATCCAGGTCCCGCGCGGCGCGGCGAGCGTGCTGCTGTCGGGCGAGAAGCTCGACTGCGCCGAGGCCTGGGCGCTGGTGGAGCGCCACCGGGTGAGCAACCTGTTCACCGTGCCCACCATCCTGACCATGCTGGCGCGCCACGAGGCGGTGGATCGGCACGACCATTCCTCCCTGCGCTACGTGATCTATGCCGGCGCGCCGATGTACCGCGCCGACCAGCGGTTCGCGCTGGAAAAGCTGGGTCAGGTGCTGGTGCAATACTACGGCATGGGCGAGGTCACCGGCGCCATCACCGTGCTGCCGCCCGACTGGCACAGCACGGACGACACGGCGATGCCGGTCGGCAGCTGCGGCTTTCCGCGCACCGGGATGGAGCTCGCGATCCTGGCCCCCGACGGCGCGCCCGTGCCGGAGGGCGCGCAGGGCGAGATCTGCGTGCGCGGCCCCGCCGTGGCCGCCGGTTACTGGAACAATCCGGACACGAACGACAAGGCCTTCGCCGGCGGCTGGTTCCACACCGGCGATCTGGGGCACGTGGACGCGCGCGGCCTTTGCTACATCACCGGTCGCGCCTCGGACATGTATATCTCCGGCGGATCGAACGTCTATCCGCGCGAGATCGAGGAGGCGCTGCTGCTGCACGAGGCGGTGGCCGAAGCCTGCGTGGTCGGCCTGCCGCATCCGAAATGGGGCGAGGCCGGCGTCGCGGTGCTGGTGGTGCGGCGGGACGTGTCGGAACAGGAACTGCTCGCGCATCTGGAAACCCGGCTGGCGAAATACAAATGGCCGGCGCGCTTCGCCTTCTGGCCCGAACTGCCGAAATCCGGCTACGGCAAGGTCACCAAGCGCGAGGTGCGGCAGCTTCTGGAGAAACAGGCGTCATGACGGACGCTCCGCAGAACCCCGGCGCGATCGCCGAGTATCACGCGCATGTCTATTACGACGGCGCCAGCAAGGACCGCGCGGCGCAACTGCGCGCCTGGGTGGAGGAGCGCTTCCCCGCCGAGGCGGGCATGCGCATGGGCCGCTGGCACGATATCCCGGTCGGACCGCATGTGCAGGCGATGTACCAGATCGCCTTCGCCCCGTCGCTGTTTCCGACCCTCGCCCCGTTCCTGATGATGAACCGGATGGGGCTGACCATTCTGCTGCATCCGGAATCCGGCCGCCCGCGCGACGACCACACGAAGCACGCGGTCTGGATGGGCGCGGTCCTGTCGCTGAAGGCGGAACTCCTGCCGGAGGTCGGCTGAGCGGCACGCGCCCCCCCGCTTGCCCGGCGCCGCCGAGGGGACGATAGTCCGCGCATGCCCGAACCCCTGCGCCTGACCCTGAACGGGGAGCCGCACAGCTTCGTCCCGCCGCTCACCCTGGCCGCGCTGCTCGCCGGCCTCGGTTTTGATCCGCGCAAGGTCGCGGTCGAGCGGAACGAGGAGATCGTGCCCCGATCGGCCTATGCCGAGACAAGACTCGCCGCCGGCGACGCACTGGAAATCGTGCATTTCATCGGTGGAGGCTGAGCATGGACACGCATCCCGCGGGCGAGGATTTCTGGGAGGTGGCGGGCCGCCGCTTCCGCTCCCGCCTGATCGTCGGCACCGGCAAATACAAGGACCTGGAGGAGACCGCCGCGGCGATCGCGGCGAGCGGCGCGGAGATCGTCACCGTGGCGGTGCGCCGGGTGAACCTGTCCGATCCCAAGGCGCCGATGCTGCAGGATTACGTCGATCCGAAGCGCTACACCTATCTGCCCAACACCGCCGGCTGCCACACCGCGAAGGACGCGGTGCGCACGCTGCGGCTGGCGCGCGAGGCGGGCGGGTGGAATCTGGTGAAGCTCGAAGTGCTCGGCCCGCCGCCGACGCTCTATCCCGACATGCCGGCGACGTTCGAGGCGGCGGAAGCGCTGATCAAGGACGGGTTCGAGGTGATGGTCTATTGCGCCGACGATCCGGTGGCGTCGCTGCGCTTGCAGGAAATGGGCTGCGTGGCGGTGATGCCGCTCGGCGCGCCGATCGGCTCCGGCCTCGGCATCCAGAACCCGGCGATGATCATGATGATGCGGGAGGCGGCAAAGGTGCCGTTCCTGGTCGATGCCGGGGTGGGCACGGCGTCGGACGCGGCGATCGCGATGGAGCTCGGCTGCGACGCGGTGCTGCTCAATTCGGCGATCGCGCATGCGAAGGATCCGGTGCGGATGGCGGTGGCGATGAAGCACGCGGTGATCGCCGGGCGGCTGGCGTATCTCGCTGGGCGGATGCCGCGGCGGATGGGGGCGGATCCGTCGAGCCCGCTGACCGGGCTGATCCGGTAGCCGCTGATCCGGTAACCGCTGGTCCGGTTGGGCGGGCGGCTACCCGACGCCGCCCAGCCAGAATACGATCTCACCCTCCAGCGCCGCGCCCTGGGCCAGCACCACGAGGCCGGTACCCGGCTGATCGGGCCGGTTGAGCGCGTCCGTCAGGTGGCTCACTGGCTCGACGCAGAAGAAATCCGCGCCGGGTGGCGTGAACACCACCAGGTGGCGGAAGATCGGCCCGGCCGCGATCGCGATGGTGACCGGGCCGGGGGCGAGCGCGATCTCCGCCCGCCCGTCCCAGCCGTCGAAGCTGTTGTCCAGCACCGCGCTGCCGACGCGGCGGGGGGTGCGATGATCCCATTCCGGCGGCACCGGCCCGTGCGCCGCGGGCAGCATGGCCGGCGAGTTGCGCCACACCCCCGCGGCGGCGAAGCGGAGCGTGGCCGCCGGCGTGCGCGGGAAATAGGGATGCAGCCCGAGGCCCGCCGGCGCCGGCCCGTCGTGGCGGTTGACGACCCGCATCCCGACCGTCAGCCGATCCGGCGCGAGGGTGAAGCGCTGCTCGGCATCGAAGGCGAACGGCCAGGCCGCCGCCGCCGCCTCGCCCGCCGGGCGGTGGCGCAGGCCGAGCCGGGCGGCGCTTTGCCCGATCGCGTCGATCTCCCAGGCGCGCTGCCAGCCGACACCGTGGATCGCGTGCGGCGAATCGCCGAAATTGCGCGCGAGCTGCCACGTCCGCCCGGCGAAGGCGAAGCGCCCGTCGGCGATGCGGTTGGAGAACGGCACCAGCGGGAAGGCGCCGAGGCCGCGCGGGTTGCCGCCAACCAGCGCCTCGGCCAGCGGCGGGCGCAGGATCGGCTGTGCGCCCACCGTCCAGCCGACGATCGCGCCGCCCGCCTCGGGCGCGAGGACGACGGAGGCCGCGCCGGCGCGCAGTTCCAGCATCGCCCGCTCAGCCCGCGCGGCCGAACACCGGCAGGCCCATCGCCTGGCGCATGAAGGCGCGCTTGAGCGGCGGGAGGCGCTGCACCGCCGCCAGCCCGAGGTCGCGCGCCAGCCGCACCGGGGGGAAATCGGTGCTGAACAGCCGGTCGAGCCCGTCGGTCGCCGCCAGCATCAGCAGGTTGTCGCCGCGCCGGCGGCGCTGGTAGCGCGCCAGCAACCCCGGCCCGCCGGGGTCGGCGCCGGCCTCGTGCGCCTCGATCAGCAGATCGGCCAGCGCGATCGCGTCGCGGAACCCGAGGTTCAGCCCCTGGCCGGCGATCGGGTGCACCCCGTGCGCCGCGTCCCCGGCCAGCGCCAGGCGGATGTCGGTGTAGCGATGCGCCAGCATCGCCGAGAGCGGGTAGTGCCAGCGCCGCCCCACCGGGCGCACCGCGCCGAGGTGATCGCCCAGCCGTCGGGCGATCTCGGCGCCGAAGCGCGCATCGTCCAGCGCCAGCAGGCGCGCGGCCTCGGCGCTGCGCTCGGTCCAGACGATCGCCGAGAGATGCGGCGCGCCGCCCTCCAGCGCGTCCGGGCTGGCGGCCATCGGCAGTTGCGCGAACGGGCCGGCGGGCAGGAAATGCTCGAGCGCGGTGTCGTGGTGCGGGCATTCGTGGACGATGGCGCTGACGATCCCGGTCTGGCCATAGGGCAGGCGGGTCACCGGGATCCCGGCCGCGGCGCGCAGCGGGGAGTTCCGCCCCTCGGCGGCGACGATCACCCGGCAGGCGATCTCCGGCCCGCCGGCGATCGCCACGCGCGCGCCCTCGGCGGTGCGGGTGATGGCGGCCTCGGCGGGGGCGAAGCAGCGCAGGGCGGGCAGGGTGGGGAAGGTCGCGTTCAGCGCCACCCGCAGCGCGCGGGCCTCGACCATCCAGCCGAACGGGCCGGCATCCGCGCCGGCCTCGGCGGCGTCGAAATGCAGGAACAGGCGCGAGGCGGGGCGGCCGAGCCGGCCATCGCTCACGCGGATCTGCGCGATCGGGCCGGGCGGGGAGGGCAGGCGGTCCCACAGCCCCGCTTCCGCCAGCAGCGCCTGCGAGCCGGCGGCGATCGCGTAGGCGCGGCCGTCGAAATCCGGGTGCTCCATCGGCGGCAGCGGCGCGCGATCGACCACCACGGTGGGCACGCCGGCCGCGGCGAGGCGGCAGGCGAGCGTGCCGCCGACTGGGCCGGCGCCGACCACGCAGACCTCGGCGGACAGGGTTTCGGTCATCGATCCTCTCTGCATAGAAAACGAGCAGGCACGTTCGCCCCCCTGGATGCCACCGGCCGGTCTCTCTGCCGTCCGTGCGGGCAGGACCCGCTGCCTGATTTCCAGGCATGCGGGCGCACCCTGGCCCCAACGGCGGGTCGCGGCAACCCGCCGCGTTTGGCACAGGACTTGATGAGCGAACAGGCAAGATCACGGAACAGGTGAGGGCGGAGCGCGCTTCGTCCACTGCCGAACTAGGAAGAACAACGCCGATGAACCGATCCTGCTCCCGCGCGGTGCCGCATCCCGCCCGCGCGTGCGCCCTGCGTGCCGTGGCCGCGCTCGCGGCGGTCGCGACCTTCGCCCCGTCCGCGTTGGCCGCCGCCCCGGCCACCTCCCTGGCCGCCGCATCGGCCGCGCGCGCGGGGATCAGCGCCGGCGATACCGCCTGGATGCTGGTCTGCACCGCGCTCGTGCTGCTGATGACCATTCCCGGCCTGGCGCTGTTCTACGCCGGGATGGTGCGCAAGAAGAACGTGCTTGCCACCATGATGCAGTCGTTCTCGATCTGCGCGCTGATCAGCGTGGTCTGGATGGTGGTCGGCTACTCGCTCGCCTTCACCGACGGCAACGCGGTGATCGGCGGCCTCGGGCGGGTGTTCCTGAACGGGATCGGCACCGGGTGGGACCAGGCGTTCACGCTCGGCGCCGGCAGCGCCCATCCGCTGCCGATGCGGATTCCGGAAAGCGTGTTCATCATGTTCCAGATGGCGTTCGCGGTGATCACCCCGGCGGTGGTCACCGGCGCCTTCGCCGACCGGATGAAATTCTCCGCCCTGATGCTGTTCATGACGCTGTGGTCGCTGCTGGTCTATGCGCCGATCGCGCATTGGGTGTGGGGCGCGACCGGCTGGCTCAACACCATGGGCGTGGCCGATTTCGCCGGCGGCACGGTGGTGGAGATCAACGCCGGCGTGGCCGGGCTGATCTGCGCGCTGGTGCTGGGCCGCCGGCTCGGCTTCGGGACCGAGAACATGGCGCCGTGGAACCTCGCCTACGCGGTCACCGGCGGCGGGCTGCTGTGGGTGGGCTGGCTCGGCTTCAATTCCGGCGGCGCGCTGGGCGCGAACGGGCGCGCGGGGATGGCGGTGCTGGCGACCCAGATGGCCGCCGCCGGCGCCACGATGGCCTGGAGCGGCGCGGAGTGGCTCCGCCACGGCAAGCCCTCGGTGCTGGGCGCGATCTCGGGCGCGGTGGCGGGGCTGGTGGCGATCACGCCGGCGGCCGGGTTCGTGCTGCCGGGACCGGCGCTCGGGATCGGCGTCGTCGCCGGGGTAGTCTGTTTCTACATGGTCACCGAGATCAAGCCGCGGCTCGGCTACGACGACAGCCTCGATGCGTTCGGCGTGCATGGCATCGGCGGGATCGTGGGCATGCTGCTGACCGGGGTGTTCGCCTTCGGCCCGCTCACCGCCACGGCCGCGCGGCCGCTCGGCGCCTATGTGGGCGGGCTGCACCTGCTGCGGGTGCAGGCGATCGCGGTCGCGGCGACGCTCGCCTACAGCGGCGCGGCGACCTGGGTCGCGCTGAAAATCACCGATCTGGTGGTGGGGCTGCGGGTCACGCGCGAGGAGGAGCGCGAGGGGCTGGATGTCGTGCTGCACGGCGAGCAGGTGTTTTGATTGAGACGCCAGCCGGTTCCGGGCTATAGTTGCGGGTCTGCCTGAGCCGTCGCGCCGCAAGGATCCCGAATCGCATGGCTGTCGCCTCCCGCTCCGCTCCGACCGCAGGCCGCCGCCTGGTCTCACCGTCGCTGCGCGCGCTGATGGGGCGGCGCACGGCCGAACTGGTCGGCCTTGGCCTCGGGCTGCTGGGTCTCGCGCTGCTGGTGGCGCTGGCGAGCTATAATCCGGCCGATCCCTCGCTCGATACGGCGACCCGCGCGGCGTCGACCAATCTTGCCGGGCCGGTGGGCGCGGTGGTGGCGGATCTGCTGCTGCAGGGCTTCGGCGTGGCCGGGGCGCTGCCGGGGGTGGCACTGCTCGCCTGGGCCTGGCGCATTGCCTCCCGGCGCGGGATCGGCAGCTTTGCCGCGCGTCTGGGTGCCACGCTGGCCGCCATGCCGGTGCTGGCCGCGGTGCTGGCGGCGGTGCCCCGGTTCGAAGCCCTCCCCTGGCCGAGTTCGGCGGGGCCCGGCGGCGCGGTCGGGCGGCTGCTGGCGCCGGCGGCGCTGGCGGCCGGGCATGGGCTGCTGGGCGCGGCCGGAGCGGTGCTGATCTGGGCGATCGGCAGCGCGTTTGCCGTCACCCTGGTCCTGCTGGCGCTGGGCCTGTCTGGCGGAGAATGGGGCGCGGTCTGGCGCGTGATCTCGCGGGTGGGCCGGTTCTCCTTCTCGTCCAGCTGGAGCGCGGCGGTGGGCTTTGGGCGCGTGACCGGTGCCGGCGCCGCGCTGGCCGCGCCTTGGCGCCGGCTGGTTCGCTCCCGCGCGGCCGATCCGGATGGGGAGGCCGCGACGCCCGCCGGCCGGCGGGAGCCGCGCGTCGTGCCGTCACGTGTGCCGCCGATGCCGGAGTCCGGGTCATCCGGATCGGGGGCGCCGGCACCCGATCGCCCCGCGCCGGCGCCCCCCATCCGCATGACGCGCGCCGCGGTGCCGGCGCGCAAACCGCAGCAGGAGAGCCTGCCGCTGGCGGAGCCAGGCTGGCGCTTCCCGCCGCTGTCGCTGCTCAAACCCGCCCCCGCGCGGGCCACCACGGGCCCGACGGCCGAGGCGCTGGAAGCCAACGCGCGGCTGCTGGAAACCGTGCTGTCGGATTACGGCGTGCAGGGCAGCATCGTCGAGATCCGCCCCGGCCCGGTGGTCACGCTCTATGAGCTCGAACCGGCGCCCGGCATCCGCAGCGCGCGGGTGATCGGGCTCGCGGACGACATCGCCCGCAGCCTGTCGGTCACCGCGGTGCGCATCGCCACCGTGCCGGGGCGCAACGTGATCGGCATCGAGGTGCCGAACGCCAAGCGGGAAACGGTCTATCTGTCCGAGCTGCTCGGCTCGGACGACGCGGAGAAGCAGGCGGGACGGCTGGCGCTGGCGCTCGGCAAGGACATCTCCGGCGCGCCGGTGGTGGCCGACCTGCAACGCATGCCGCATCTGATGATCGCCGGCACCACCGGCTCGGGCAAGTCGGTCGGCGTCAACGCGATGATCCTGTCGCTGCTGTACCGGCTGTCGCCCGACCAGTGCCGGCTGATCCTGATCGATCCGAAGATGCTGGAACTGTCGATGTACGACGGCATCCCGCACCTGATGGCCCCGGTGGTGACCGAACCGGCCAAGGCGGTGACCGCGCTGAAATGGACCGTGCGCGAGATGGAGCGGCGCTACCGGGCGATGAGCCAGTTGGGCGTGCGCAACGTCGCCGGCTTCAACGAGCGCGTGACCGACGCACGCGCGAAGGGCGAGGTGGTCACCCGCCGGGTGCAGACCGGCTTCGACCCCGACACCGGCCGCCCGACGTTCGAGGAACAGCCGCTCGCGCTCGAACCGCTGCCGTTCATCGTCGTGGTGGTCGATGAAATGGCCGACCTGATGATGGTCGCCGGCAAGGAAATCGAGGCGGCGGTGCAGCGGCTGGCGCAGATGGCGCGCGCGGCGGGGATCCACGTGATCATGGCGACGCAGCGGCCCTCGGTCGATGTCATCACCGGCACCATCAAGGCCAATTTCCCGACCCGGATCAGCTTCCAGGTGATCAGCAAGTTCGACAGCCGCACCATCCTGGGCGAGCAGGGGGCGGAACAACTGCTCGGCCAGGGCGACATGCTCTACATGGCCGGGGGCGGGCGGATCGTGCGGGTGCACGGGCCGTTCGTCTCCGACAATGAGGTGGAGAAGGTGGTGGCGTTCCTGCGCGAGCAGGGCGAGCCGGCCTATCTGGAAGCGGTCACCGAGGCCGAGGAGGACGACGGGGGCGCGGCGCTGCCGGGCCTTGGCGACGCCGGCGGCGAGGCGGGGCTGTACGAGCAGGCGGTGGGGCTGGTGGCGCGCGAGGGCAAGGCGAGCACCTCCTTCGTCCAGCGGCATCTCAACATCGGCTACAATCGCGCCGCCAAGCTGATCGAGCAGATGGAGAAGGAAGGCGTGGTCGGGCCGGCCAACCACGTCGGCCGGCGCGAGGTGCTGATCCGGACGGCGGCGGAGGACTGAGCCGGGCCGGGCGGGGCGTTCGGCGGGCGCGGTTCTGTTTGGAGTTGGCGGAGAGAGTGGGATTCGAACCCACGGTACGCTTTCACGTACACACGCTTTCCAAGCGTGCGCCTTAAGCCGCTCGGCCATCTCTCCGGACCGCGGGCAAAATACCGTTCCCGCCCGCGCGGGCAAGCCCGATCCGCCCGTCCGCGGACCTAAACGTCCAGATTCGCCACTTTCAGGGCGTTGCCGACGATGAACTCCCGCCGCGGCTCCACCAGATCGCCCATCAGCGTGCTGAACACCTGCGCGGCGTCCTCGGCATCCCCCACTTTCACCTGCAGCAGCGTCCGCGCCGCCGGATCGAGCGTGGTGTGCCACAGCTGATCGGGATTCATCTCACCGAGGCCCTTGAAGCGCTGGATCGTCAGGCCGCGCCGTCCGTGCCCCAGGATGCGGTCGAAGGTGCTGGCCGGTCCCGCCGCCGCCAGCTCCAGCGCGTCGAGCCGCAGCCGGGCAGGGGCGGCGAAGCGGGCGGCCAGAACGTCGGCCCGCTCGGCCAGCCAGCGCGCCTCGGCGCTGCGCAGCGCCGCCGCGTCCAGCCGGTGCTTCTCGGCCACGCCGCGCACCATCCGCCCCAGCGTCAGGCCGTCGGCGTCGGCTGACACCACCCAGCCGCGCTCGGTCGGGAGCGAGACCGCGTCGAGCCGTGCCGCCAGCCCCGGTGCGGCGGCGGTGGCGCGCGCCGGGTCGGCCGTCAGAGCGCCGGCGATCGCCGCCTGTTCCAGCAGGGCCAGCGGGATGCCGCCGGCCAGGCGGCGCAGCCGCAGCGTCGCCTCGCGCAGCCAGGCCACCTCGGTGCCGAGTTCGGCGGCGGCGAACTCCCTGCCGTCGGCGTAGGCGAGGCGGGCGCCGTCCAGCGCCTTGTCGAGCAGGAAGGACTCCAGCGCGCGGTCGTCCTTCAGGTAGCGCTCGTCGTTGCCGCGCTTGGCGCGGAATAACGGCGGTTGGGCGATATACAGGAACCCGCGCTCGATCAGTTCCGGCATCTGGCGGAAGAAGAAGGTCAGCAGCAGCGTGCGGATATGCGAGCCGTCCACGTCGGCGTCGGTCATGATGACGATG
>JAJZVS010000110.1 GCA_021845555.1 Pseudomonadota bacterium | reverse complement strand
GCCGCGTCGGTCGGCTGGTAGGTCTGCTGCGCGACCCGCAGCAAGGCGGCGACGTCCCGGTCGAATTGCGGCCGGTCCGAGTCCCTGATGAAGACATGGTTGGCGACGGTGACGAGCTCCGGCCCATCGGCCGGCGCGCGCAGGAACGCCGTGATGCCCCCGCCATCGTGCTGGATCGCGGACCGATTGCCGACGGCGATGGTTTCGAACACCCCTTGGTACCAGGCCATCGGCAGCTTGCTCTTGACCGGGCCCTGCGGCGAGGCGCTCACGGCGTGCAGGTGCGGTCCGATTTCGGCGCCAAACGCCGTGTCCGCCCCAGCGGCACGCAGGGCGACATAATCGGCGAACCGGACGAACAGCGCATAGAAATAGGGCTGGCGGTGTGCCTTCAGCCCATCCAGATAGGCCGTCGCCAGAACCCCCTTGTAGGACTCCGGGTAGTTCTTCACCATCGTCGAGTCCCCGACCATCTGCTTGAGGGACAGATGCAGGAAGCCCTGTTGCTGCGCCCAGCGGGACCCGAGAGCGCGGACCCCGCCAGGGCGGCAGCGTGCTCCGGCGGCGCCACGCGGAATTCCAGGTAGAGCGTCACGGGGCCGCTCGGCAGCGGGCCCGAGCTTGGCAGGCCGGCCGCCTGCGCGGGTGCGGCGAAGCCAGTCGCGGCGAGAGCGGCGCCGGAGCCGAGAAGTGAGCGGCGGTTCATGGGATGATCCTTTGGTCAGGGGACGCGGCCGGGCCTGCGGTCATCGCGCGGCGTGCGGCACCAGGAACACAGGCTCCTGGTCCGCCGGCATCGCCGCGCGTTCCCTCTCAGTCAGCCGGGCATAGATCTCGATCAGATAGCCGGTCGGGTCGCGCAGCCAGAATTCGTGCAGCGGCGTGCCGCGCCAGGTGGTGCGGGGCGGCTTGACGATCTCCGCCCCCGCCGCCCGCGCCCGGTGGTAGCTCTCGATCACCGCGGCCTTGTCCGCCACGCCGAGACCCAGGTGATACAGGCTGTAGGTGTCGAGCGGCGCGCCCTTGTCGTTGACCAGAAGGACGAAGTTCAGCGCCAGGTCGGGAACGATAAAGGTCGTGTAGCGCGCCGTCCGTTCCTTGGGCGGGTTACCGAAGAAGGCGGCATAGAATTGCGTACTCGCGTCCAGGTCGGCGACCCGCAGGCTCAGGTGGAATTCCCGGGCAGCAGGCACGAGCGCGGTCATGCGGTGTTTCTCCTGAGCAGAGGGGACGGACGGCATGTCGGCACGCGCGCCGCGCCGCGAGCGGCACCGCATGGGCGCGCCGGCGAAGGACCGTCAGGGGCGCCGGCAAGACGGGCGCGATCGCGGCGAAGCAGCGGCTCCTCGCCGGCGCCCAGCACGGCACCGCGCAGCAAAGTAGCCGCCCAGCCCGGCAGGTCGGCGGTGCGATAGAGCGTCCATTGTGCCGCGCGCCGTTGCGTTACCAGACCGGCCTCCCGCAACACCGAAAGATGCCGCGAGATTTTCGGTTGCGGCGCGTCCAGCGCGTGGACCAGTTGGCAGACGCACAATTCCTCGGCGGTGGCGAGCAGGGCCATGCAGCGCAGGCGGATCGGATCGGCCAGGGCTGCCAGGATGGCGAGAGGTGCGTCCATACCCTTGTATATGTGGTGGATCGCATATGCGTTCAACCGGATATACGTGCCGCCGTGAAGGTCGTTCTTCACGGCGGCACATCGGGCTTGTCTATGCGGGGGTGTGCGCCTCGTCCGGGCGGGCCAGATCGTCGATCCAGGTCATGGCCCGGACCGCGGCCGGCAGCCCGATCATCGGGATGGACAGCGCCATGACATGGTCCAGCGCCGCGCGGTCGATGCCCTCGGCCAGGGCGCGGCGGACATGCGAATGGACCGCGCCCTCGGATCCCACGCCGATCGCGAGCGCGAGTTTCACCAGCCGGCGCACCTCGGGTTCCAACGGACCTGCGTCAGCGCAGCGTTCGCCAAGCGCGGCGTATGCCTGCCACAGCGTCGGGTGACGCGCCGCCAGACGTGCGGCTCCTGATGGCAAGGGTGGCTCCGTTCGGCTCGGGCGGGGTTTGGCCATATTCGGTTTCCTCCTGGAGTTCCGGGCGGCCGGGCCGGCGCGCCGTCAGCACGTGTTCGAGGGGTTGCGATCCTGCCAGGCAACGCAGTAGCCGTTCGGTTGGACCACCCCGGCGACGACCGAGCAATGGGCCGGGCCACCCGCCACCGCGGCGTGCAGGAAATGCGCGCAGGTGACGCAAGATTTTTCCCCGAGCGGCGCGTCGCGGTACCGCAACGCCGCCTTCGGCACGGTGCCCCAGCGCGGCCCAGCCGCGCGTGCCCGCAGCGGAAGCAGGGTGCACGCGGCCGCCGCGCCGCCGAGCAGATGGCGCCGGGCGATCATGCTATGCCGTCCACCGGTGCCTCCGCCCGCGCGGCTTCGGCCCGCAGCTCGGCGACAAGTTCGTGCAGGCCCCCGCCCAGGAGAGCGATGTAGGGGCTGCCCGACACCGCAAGCAGTTCCGCCAGCAGGTCGACCCACGGGCCAAGGTGCTCGGCCACAAACTCCTGCACCACGACCGCGCCGGCCGGCTCCGCTCGCGCCTGCTCCAGCAGCCCGGCCAGGAACGCCAGGACGAACCCGGCTTGATCGAGCGGTCGGTTGGCCCCCGCGATCAGCGGATCGGCGTCGAGTGTCGCCGGATCGAAGCCGGCCGCCTCATACCAGCGCCGCAAGGCATCGCCGCCATCGTAGCGCGGCGGCGGAAAATGCCAGTACTCGCCGTTCCATTCCCCGCGCGCCAGCACATGCGCGTAAGCCGGGATGTAGCAGCCGGACTGCGGCACGCAAAGAAAGTCGTAGAAATCCTGCCGTGCCCGCTCAGCGTCGAGTGGAGCGTCCGCCAGCGGCGCCAGCGCGGCGAGCAGAGCAGGATCGGGCGGGACGAGGAGCAGCCGCGCAGCGGCCGCGGCGCGTCCCGGCAATCCGGTGTCAGGCATGGGCCACCTCCTTCGCCGCGACCTTCTCGATCCGCGCGCGGGTGTTGAAGAACACCACCGAGCCGCCGACCAGATCCATCAGCGACATCTGCCACACGTCCGGATCGCGCCGCATGACCGGGTTGAGGTGGATGCCCGCGCGCCGCACCTTGTCGCCGGCGATGCGCTTGCCGCCGACGCCGTAGTTGCTCGCGCCATAGCCCCAGTGCCCGTAGCCGACGTTGAAGGCGATCACCCCCGGCCGCACGCCCTCCACCACCACGGCCCGGCCGCGCCGGCGGCCTTCGGGCGTCACGATGTCCACCCAGTCGCCGTTGCGCACCCCGAGCTTCGCCGCGTCGGAGGCCGCCATGCGTACGCCGTTCTCCGGCATGATCTCGCGCAGCACGTAGTTGGACACCAGCCGCGAGTGCGACTGCAAAGCGCCCTTGAGGGTGATGATGGTGAACGGCCACGCCTTCGGATCGTCGAGCGCTTCGAGCGGTTTGCCGAGCGCGGTGGTGGGCGGTACCCAGCGGGTGGTACCATGGAACAACGCACCCGTCATGCTGTTGCGGGTGGTCGCGGTCTCCTCGGCGTAGAAATGCAGGGTCTTGGTGAAGCGGTGTGCCAGCTTGCCGCCCTTGCGTCCTCCGCTCGCCGGCTCGAACCGCCCTCCGCGCACCATCACGCCGAGCACTTTCGGCCATTCCGCCGGCTTGAGTGCAGCGCCGAATTCCTTCTGGAAGGGAACGAGATCGGCGATGGCGATCTCTTGCTCACTTGCCTCCGGCACCTCATCCCCGCCGACACCCTTGGCGACGGCGAGGTTGGCGGTGGCCTTGAGGTACCAGTCCTCGCGGCGGTTCAGCGGCCAGTATTTGCCGCCGGCATCCGGGATGCCCTTGGCGCCGTAGCCCGGCATGCCGATCCGCTTGGCGACGTCGATCAGGAATTCTTCCATCGCCATGTGCCGCCCATCCGGCGTTTTCGCGGTCAGGCGCACCATCGGCCAACGCAGCCCGGTGCCTTTCGTCAGCGTGGTAGGGTAGGTATCGATATGGGTCCAGCTTTCCAGGAAGCTCGCGTCGGGAATGATGTAGTCGGCATACATGCTGGTATCGCCGACCACGATGTCCGAGGCGAGGATCAGCGGAATGTTCTTCGGATCCTTGATCGCCTCGACGAACGCTGGATTGCCCTGCGTCGGCACGCTGTAGAGCGGCGTGGCTTTGTGCCAGATCAGGATGTCCACGCCATACGGATAGCGCGCGACCGCCGAGGGCAGCGTCTCGGTGTACATCGCGAAGCTGAGCGGGAACCAGGGCCGCTTGGGCGGATACGGGTTCTTGCCGGCAGCTACCTTGGCGCGGTACTCGCTCGTTTCCTCATAGCGTACGCCCTCACGGTTGATGATCACGCCGTAGGCGGCACCGCCGGCCTCCGGCACGCCCATCACGTCGTAGGCTCCCTTCTTCACGTCGTAGCCGCCGCCGCCCGTGGCCATCCCGCCCGTCTCGTTCAGATTGCCGACGAGCAGATTGAGCATCAGCACCGCCGTGCCGTTGTAATAGCCATTCGGGTGCTTGACCGGACCGCGATAGAGGGTACTGACAGCGCGCTTGCCGTGGCTGGTGAACTCGCGCGCGAGCTCGACGATCCGCGCTTCCGGCACGCCGCAGATCGCGGCATATTCGGCGAGGCTGTGCTCCTCGGCCGCCTCACGCAGCAGCAGGAACGCGGTCTTGACGCCGATCCCGTTTACCTCGCCCGAGAATTCGAGCGTGCCACGGGCTGTCGATCCCGCCTGCGCGGGCTTGCCGGTGGCGGCGTCGATCACCACCCGGTCATCCTCGCCCTTAGCCACGGGCTTGCCCAGCCCGGCTAACTCCGCCGTCAGCAGCTTGCGCGCCGCCGGGTGCTTGGGATCGACGACCACCAAGTGCGTGGCGTCGGTGCAGGACAGTTCGCCCGCAGCGGCCGCCGCCGTCATCGTCGGGCAGACGAGATAGCCGGTGTCGTAGCGCTTCTGCTCGACGATCCAGCGGATCATCGCCATCGCCAGTGCCCCGTCGGTGCCAGGCGCAATCGGCACCCAGTTGGCGCGATCGCCGACCACACCTCCGCGGCTCAGCAGCGGATCGATCACGGCATATTTCAGGCCGTCCGCCTTCGCCCTTGCGGCGGCGGCGTACTTGCCCTGGGTCTGCATCGGGAAATTGGCGTCACCCGGCTGCGTCCCCCAGTACAGAATGAACTTCGCCTCCCGCACGTCGGGCTGCGTCATGTTCACGCCGGGATAGACATGCCGGGTCGCCACGTGGTGGCTGAGTTCGCATTCATTTACGTGATCGAACACGTTGACGCTGCCGAAGCTGTGCATGAAGCGCTGGGCGAACAGCATCCGGCTGCCGACGATGCGGCCGCCCTGGAACACCAGCCCGTTGCTGCGGTGACCGAGCTCCGGCGCCTTCTGGTCCATCAGGTCCTGGCGCTTGGCATAGAGGCCACGAAAGCCCAACACTTCCATGTCTCGGCTGGCGGCATCGCCGGTGTCGGCGAAGATCTTGCCGCCCTCCGTCACCTCGGTGATCAGCCGCTCCCAGGAGATCGGTTGCCACTGGCCGCTGCCGCGCGCGCCCTTGCGCTTCAAGGGGACCAAGACCCGGTAAGGATCGTAGGCGCTCTGGATGCCGGCGTTGCCGCGGGCACAGACGGTGCCGGGCAGGCGCGCGGTCTCGATCATCGGCGTACTGATCGGCGTGTAGTCGATCAGCGTGTTCGGGTGGTAGGGATTGCCGATGATCCGCTGCACCCGGCCGGTGGCGCGGTCGATCTTGACGCGCAGCCCACATTCGCTGTGGCACTGCAGATCGACCGTGTGGCGCAAGGTCCATTGCGGGTTGGGACGCAGCGCGCCGGTTTTCGCATCGCGCAGCCATTCCGGCGTGTCGGCGTTGCCATAAATGGGATGCAGTGCCTTGCGGCCCCGGCTGGTGAACGGGATCATGTCCACCAGGCGCTTTGCGAAGCCTGCGGTGCCGGCACCGACGCCGGCGGCGGCGGCGAGGGCGAGAATGCCACGACGTTCGAGCATGATCTTATGCCTTGCCGGGGGTTGCGGAAGTGCGTGGCGTGGCGGCGAGCAGGGCGAACAGGAAGCCGCCGACCAGCAGCAGGCTCACCGCGGTGTACCAGAACGCCACGATATCGGTATGGAATGCGAGATAGCCGGCACCCGAGCGGTTGATCGCCTCGCCGCCGAGCACGATGCCGATACGAGCGGCGTAGCTGCCCCAGATGGCGCCGACGCAAGCCACCGTCTGCATCAGCACCGACTTGCCGAGGGGTGTGATCAGCGCAACGATCGGCACGATCAGCCCGGCGACGGTCCAGTTCCAGAAAATCTGCTCGCCATACGGACCCATGAACAGATTGGCCGCACGCAGGTCTTCGATGGTGCCGAAACGGCCGATCCACCACATCCAGCCGTACCACACGGTGCCGCACAGCGCTAAGGCAATCACCGCGGTCCAGCGGTGGTACGGGCGCGGGGTGAGCCATTCGCCGCTCGCCATCCAGCCGAGCAGCGGGACCAGCCCCATCATCATCGCCGCCGCCACGCCGATGCCGCTGGCAAGGAACAGCATCGCCTCGGCCGGCGAATTCCACACTGGCACGCCGTGCTCGTTCATCAGGAACACGGCCGAGTAGAGCGGGCCGAACAGGCCGAGGAACACCATCACCGCCAGCACGACGCGGGTCAGCAGGCGATGGTCGAACAGGCTGTAGAAGCGGCTCCACAGCGAGAAGATATCGGCAAGCTGCCGCCAGGGCGCGGACAGTCGGGAGATCTCCATTCCCAGGCGCTCCCGCGGCATGGACTGGAAGGCGAGCCACCACGACAATGCCAGGAACACCGGCAGCAGCAGGATGCCATATTTGATGATCGCGGTGTCCCAGTTGTACCAGCCGAGATAGTAGCCATAGATCAGCCGCCCCGGCTGCTGCACCTCGGCGAGCACGTTCACGAAGCCGCCGATGATGAGCGCCGCAACCAGCGGGAGGGTGAAGCGGTGCTCCACCCGCTCGTGGTTGCCGCGCCAAGCATTGATCGCCCACAACAGCGCGAGCCCGCCGGCGATGCCGAGCGCCCAGGAATAATTGGCGAACAGGATCGAGAACGGGCGCTCATGCGCCACGTTGTAGAGTTCCGTCATCGGCCGCAGCGGCGGGACGAATTGCGGCGTGGTCAGCGGGTTAGACATGGCTCGCCTCCTTGCTCACGGCGATGCTCCAGTCGCCCTCTGCCCGGCCGGCATCCGTCTGCTCGACCGACCACAGGGTGGGGTTGCCGGGCGGGTTGTTCTGCAACTCGGTGGTCAGGCCGATGTAGAACACGCGCGGTTCGTTGCCGGTGCCGGGCTTCAACTGCTGCACCACGCCGGTGAGGATCTGCTTCGTCACCGGGTCGTTGGGGTCGTTCAGGTCGCCGAACTGGCGCGCGCCGCCGACGCAGGTTTCCACGCAGGCCGGTAGCAGGCCCTGATCGACCCGCTGCGAACAGAAGGTGCATTTGTTCGCGGTCCTCGTGACCGGATCGATGAAGCGGGCGTCGTACGGGCAGGCGTTCACGCAGGCCCCGCAGCCCCAGCACAGGTCGTAGTCGATCTCCACGATGCCGTCCCGACGCTGCCAGGTGGCGCCGGCGGGGCAGACCTCGATGCAGGACGGGCGTTCGCAGTGGTTGCACAGCCGCGGCAGAAACGCGCGACGGGTGTCCGGATAGGTGCCGAGTTCGACATCCGGGACCCAGGTGCGGAACACGCCTTCCGGCACGTTGTTCTCGAACTTGCAAGCGGCGGTGCAGGCCTGGCAGCCGATGCACTTGCGCAGGTCGATCAGCATGCCCCAGCGCTTGCCGGCGAAGCCCTCGCGCGCCAAGCCGCCGTCCTGCGCCGCATAGGCATAGACGGATCGGTTGTGGCCACGCTCGTAGTCCTGGCCGGCCGGGGTGTCGGATGTGGGGGCGAGGCCGAGGCTGTAGCCCTCGGCCGAGGGGCGCGAGCCGGCGGGTTCGTCCTCCGCCAGGGCAGGAACCGCCGCCGCGGCGGCAGCAACCAGAGCCGTAAGGCCGCCGCCGGCCAGATTTCGGAACAGGCCGCGTCGGTCGGGAGTTGCCGGGCCTTGTGTGTCGTCGTCGCTCATGGCCACCTCGCACGCAGCGCGCACCTATCTCGCAGGTGCAGCACGCTGCTAGGCGCGCCGGTCGATGCGGACCTTGACCTGGATCAACGAATTTTCATTTGGCCTCGATCCGCACCTGACGGGGATCGCCAAAGTTCTGCGCGTGCAGATACCCGCCGCCCCGGTCGCCATGCGTGCCGTTGATCCAGATCAATGACATCCCGCACAGCCGCCCTAACGTTGATTAGTCAGTGCAAGAGGAGGCTAATCATGCGCTTGCATTCATGGCATGGTACGGCAATGGCGGCCGTACTTACCGTCTTCGGTTCTGTCGCGACGATGGCAGCTCCGGCTGCGGGAGTACCGAGCTTCGAGCGCCAGGTGCAGCCGATCCTCTATCGGCACTGTACTGAGTGCCATTCACACGGCCACGTCGGGGATCAGGCGATCGGCCTCGACCTCACCACCTACCACGGGGTGATGGCGGGCTCGAGGCTCGGCCCAGCGGTGATTCCGCGGCAGCCGCAATTCAGCGCGATCATGATGGTGTTGGATTGGAACGCTCGGTCCTACCTGCAGATGCCCCCGCTGGGACACCAGCTTTCGCGGAAGGATCGTGATGTGATCCGGGCCTGGATTGCAGCGGGAGCAAAGAACGATTGATCGCACCCGGATTTGGGGCACCGCGCTGGCAACCCAACCCCGACGCCCGTGGTGCCCCGTCAGGCTCCCGCACGAAGGGTGAGGGGTAGCCACAGGGCAAGAGCGGCGAGGGTCGCGATCAGCACCGGCGGGGTGATCAACAGGCCGATCCGCATATACTGGCCCCACGTGATCCGCATGCCCTTCTGCGCCAGAACATGCAGCCAGAGCAGCGTCGCGAGACTACCGATCGGGGTGAATTTCGGGCCGAGATCACAGCCGACGACGTTGGCATAAACCATGGCATCGTGAATATTCGGGGCGGCCTGCGGCAGGTGGTTGATGGCCAGGGCGCCCATGAGAACGCTTGGCATGTTGTTCGTGATGGACGATAGAATGGCCGCGAGAATGCCGGTGCCGAGCGCCGTCGCCCAGATGCCGTGATCGACAAAGACCTTGAGGGCGTCGGCGATATAATCTGTCAAGCCCGCATTGCGCAGCCCGTAGACCACCAGATACATCCCAAGGCTGAAAATCACCACTTGCCAGGGCGCGCCGCGCAGAACGCGACGAATATCGATCACCTGTCCCGCACCGCCGCGATGCCAGCGCGCCGCAAGCGCGAGTAGAACGACCGCCCCGGCGATGGTGACGAAGGACACCGGCACATCCAACGGCACGGTTACGGAATAGTCCGTGAGCAGCAGGATCAGCACCGGCCAGGCGGCGCGAAAGACGAGGTGGTCGCGGACGGCCGCGGCCGGCGGTTCAAGCGCGGTAACTGCGTAGCGCCGGTCGACCGCGCGGTGGAACATCAAGCCAAGGCCCACAAGCGTGGCCACCAGCGCAACCAGATCCACCGGGACCATCACTAGCGCGTAGCGTGTAAAGCCGATATCAAAATAATTGGCGCTGACGATATTCACGAGAGTGGAAATCACCAGCGGCAGGCTGGTCGTATCGGCGACGAAGCCGGTGGAGACGATGAAGGCGAGCGCTGCTTCGGGTGGAAATCCGAGGCTCGCCAGGATTGCCATCACGATCGGAGTCAGCAGCAGCGCCGCGCCGTCATTGGCGAAGAAGGCGGCGATCGCGAAGCCAAGCATGTGAAGTGGCACCCAATCGGGACCCGGCCTAATCGAGGTCAAGATGCTGACTCAGTTGAAGAAATGTGCCGTGTGCTGGGGTCCCGGTCGGCGCCGTTCGGGACCCCACCCCGAACGAATTTCTTCTCTCTCTATATTAAGGTGTTGTTGTCGCTCCCGGGTGGGGTCCCACTTTGGTGCCGATTTACACGCAGAGGTGGTCCAGGCGATAGGGGACGATGTATCCGGTGATCTGCGGCGGGATCATCGGAAGCAGTCCTACAGCCGATCAGCAGGCGACTGGCCGCAGGGTCAACTGTCGGTGGTTTCCTGTCCCCGCAACCATCTTGATTTGCGCACACAAGGCGA
>JAJZVS010000109.1 GCA_021845555.1 Pseudomonadota bacterium | reverse complement strand
CCGGGATCGCGCGGTCCGCCTGGCTGATCGCGCTGTTCGCGGTGGGCAGCGTGGTGATGCGCGCCGCCGGCTGCGTGGTGAACGACCTGTGGGACCGCGACATCGACCGCCTGGTGGCGCGCACCGCGGCCCGCCCGCTCGCCTCCGGCGCGCTGCGCCCGCGCCAGGCGCTGGTGTTCCTGGCGGTGCTGCTGGCGGTGGGTCTGGCGATCCTGCTGCAACTCAACCCGCTGGCGCGCGCGCTCGGCGCCGGCTCGTTGCTGCTGGTGGGCCTGTATCCGCTGGCCAAGCGCGTGACCTGGTGGCCGCAGCTGGTGATGGGGTTCACCTTCGGCTTCGGCGCGCCGCTGGGATACGCGGCCGCCGCCGGGCGGATCGACGGCGCGTGGGCGGCGTTGTACGGCGCGGCGATCCTGTGGGATCTGGGGTTCGACACGATCTACGCGCACCAGGACCGCGAGGACGACGCGCTGGCGGGGGTGAAATCCACCGCGCGGCTGTTCGGCACCCGCACCAGGCCGTTCCTGGCCGCGTGCTACGCGGCGGCGCTGGCGCTGCTGGCGCTGGCGGGGTGGCTCGGCGGGCTGGGCGCGTGGTTCTACCCGGCGCTGGCGTTGCCGGGGGCGCTGCTCGGCTATCAGGTGACGGCGCTGGATATCGACGATCCGGCGGGCTGCCTGCGCCTGTTCCGGTTGAACCGGGAGGTGGGACTGGCGGTGGGGCTGGCGCTGCTGATCGGGCTCGCCTGACAGGCACCACGCAGGGCCGGCGCAGACCTCGACGCGCGAAAGCGCGTTCGCCGCGTCGGATTCCGGACAGATCAGGCTGCCGCGGTCGTGGTCGCTTTGCGCGGGCGACCGCCCTTGCGGCCGTTCGCCTGGGCGCTCCCGCGCTTGGCCTCCGAAGTCGCCCGGCCGCCGCGGCTCGCGAAGATCGCCGCCACGACACGCGGGGGGAGCATCGCGGGCAGGACGCGGGCCAGCAACCCATGCACGCCGATGTGGATGTCGTGCTCCTCCAGCGCGATCGCCGAGCCGTCCGGCCAGACCTCCAGCTTCGTCAGCGCTGGTACCGGCACGTTCCGCAACGCGTCGATCCATTGGCGGGGGATGACGAGTCCGGCATTTCCGGCGAGCACGATCTCCACAGCGTCCCGGTCCGCGAGGTAGCGGACCGCCTGTGCCCGCGGCTCCGTCTCGGCTTGCTGCCGGCCGGCGGCGAGGGCCGCGGCATAGGCTGCGTCGGTGATGCGGTGTCCGGTCATGGCTCTCCCCCTGGTTCCAAGCTTGCGCCGCTCCGAAAGACCACAAGCATTCGGTCGGTGGCCGGATCACAGGTGGCGCGGACGATCTGCTGCGCGCCCGCCCCGCGCTTCGCGAGCAGGACGATCGCCCCGCTCGCGGCCAACGCGGCCCACCGGTTGTCGAGGCACGTCGTCCGCATCGTGGTCCACCACATCCCCCGGCACTCCGCCAGCCTCCCGCGAACCTCGTCGAGCAGCCGGTTCACCACCCGTGGCAAGGGGATGCTCCGCGTCGGCGCGAGGCTCACCAGCGCAACCGCGTCGCCGACAAAGGAGAAGCCGACGCGGGCGATCCAGCCTTCGCCACGGTGCCGGGCGTGGACATGCGGCGGGCAGTGATCTTCGGCGAAGACGTGGATCACGGCCCCGGTGAGCTCGGAAACGAACACCCGGCTCATGCGGAAGAATAACCCTTCGGCTTAGGTTTACAAGAGGCAAACGGGTCGCGTCCCGTGCCGCCTCCCCGACCCTGCCGACCGAATGGTGACTCCGCGATGAAGGCGCCCGATCGGAGAACGGCCCCGGCGCAGCTTCGCCTTGTCCGCCGCGCGGGGGATAGGTTCTTTGTCCTTCTCAGCGGCCGGACGGCGCTGCCGATCAAGCCCCGCCGCGGACAGCCCCGCTTTCCTCGCCGGCGGCGCGCCAGGGGTTATGCGCCAGGGGTTATGCGCCAGGGGTTATGCGCCAGGGGTTATGCGCCAGGGGTTATGCAGGCGTCCTGGCGCACGCCGACCGATCGCATCGTGGACAGGAGCGCGCCGGGCGCTCATCCTCCCTCCCGGACTCCCGGCCGGCCGCCGCCTCGGGACGATCGGCCCGGTCGAGGAACAGAGTGACACAAGTGCCAGAAGGTCTCCCGGCAGGGGCCAGACGTCGCGAAGCGGCCGGACGCGGGACGGGCCCCCGATGACCGACCCGGCGGACTTCATCCGCGCCCACACCGCGCCCGGCCGCGCGCCGCTGGTGCCCGAACTCCTGCTGTATCTCGCCACCGAGATCACCCCGCTCTGGCAGGCCACCGAGGACTGGCTCGCCGCGCGCGACCTCGCGCCGCCGTTCTGGGCCTTCGCCTGGCCCGGCGGGCAGGCCCTGGCGCGGCATGTGCTGGACCACCCGGCGCTGGTCGCCGGCCGGCGCGTGCTCGATTTCGCCGCCGGCGGGGGCATCGCCGCGATCGCCTGCGCGCGCGCCGGCGCCGCCCTGGTGGAAGCGGCCGAGATCGATCCGCTGGCGCTCGCCGCCGTTGGCCTGAATGCCGCGCTCAACGGAGTCACGGTGCATGCGGCCCAAGGCGACGTCATCGAGGGCGACCTGATCGCAGGCGCCGGGCGCTGGGACCTGATCCTGTGCGGGGACGTCTGCTACGAGGCGCCGATGACCGCGCGCATCCTGCCCTGGCTGCGCGCGCGCGCCCGCACCGCGACGGTGCTGCTGGCCGACCCCGGCCGCGCCTATCTGCCGCGCGCCGGACTGGCCCGGCTGGCGCGCTACGCGGTGCCGACCACGCGCGAGCTCGAGGACCGCGAGGAACGCGAGGTGACCCTGTATCGGCTGGAACCCGAAGCCTCCGATCAGACCGCCTCGACCAACCCGGCCTGAGCCGACAGGCGCCGGTGCGCCAGCCATGCCGGACCGGCCAGCGCGCCGATCGCCGCGGCGGCGAACATCGCCCCCGCCACCCCGCCGTAGGCATCCGCCGCCAGCCCGCACAGCGCCGGCGCCAGCGCCCCGCCGGCGTAGTACATCGTGTAGAAGATCCCCATCCCCACCGCCCGGTTCCGGCGCGATGCCGACAGCGTGCCCACCGCCAGGATCACCCCCGGGTGCAGCGACCCCAGCAGTCCGACCATCGCGCCCCACAGCACCGGCACGTCGAACACCCCCATCGCCGCCACCCCGAGGATGATGGCGACGGTGCCGATCGCGAACACGCGGGCCGGCCCGAACCGTCCCGCCAGCAGCCCGCCGAGCGGGGTCGCGGCGACGTTGCCCCAGGTCGCGAAAGCCACCACCAGGCCGATCAGCGCGAACCCCTCCCCGCGCGCCGTCATCAGCGCGGGGGCATAGGAGAGGAACCCGGCATAGCAGGCGGTGTAGGCGGTCCAGATCAGCCCGGCGATCGCGCTGAGCCCGGCCTCGCGCCCGCTCGGCAGCGAAAACGCGCGCGGCGCTTCGTCCACATGCGGTGCCGGGCGGTAGGCGGCCAGGAACACCGCCAGCGCCAGCACCGCCTCCGCCGCGCCGGAGCCGAACGCCGCCGGCCAGCCGAAATCGCGCGCCAGCAGCGGCTGCACGATCTGCGCCAGGCCGACGCCCACCGGATAGGCAGCGGAAGAAAAACTGATCGCCAGCATGAAGCGCCGGCCGGGGAACCAGTCGGCGATCACCTTGCTTTGCAGCACCATCATCGCCACCGCGCCCATGCCGGAGACGAAGCGGCCGGCGGCGATCGCCGTCGCGCCGTCGGGCAGCGCGCAGACCAGCTGCCCCGCCGCCATCAGCGCCATGCCCCCGCCCAGCACCACGCGATCGCCGAACCGCCGCCCGAGCAGGCCGAGCGGCAGGGCGATGAAGGCGCCGGAAAGCATGTAGGCCCCGATCAGCGAGCCGAAGCCCGTGTAGTCGAGATGCAGGCGGGCGATCAGGGCGGGGCCGAGGCTCGCCACCGTCTGGAACTCGTAGCCGAAGCCCACGCGCGCCAGCAGCAGCGCGGTCAGGATCATCCAGGCCCGGCGGTGCATCGTTCCTCCCGCGTCGCGGCCGGTCGGTCCGGCGTCGGGGGCACGGTAGCGGCGCGCGGCCCGGCTGCCTATCTTGGGTCGATGTCCGAACCGCCCCCCTTCCCCACTCCCGGCTCCCCCGCCCCCGCCTTCCTCGACCCTGCCCGCCCGCCGGTGCCCGATCTGGTGGTGCCGCGCGGCATCACGCCCTTCCATCTGCCCGGCCGGCCGGTGCGCGGGCGGCTGGTGCGCCTCGGCCCGCTGGCGGATGCACTGCTGGCGCGCCACGCCCAGCCCGCGCCGGTGGCGCGGCTGATCGGCCAGGCGCTGGCGCTGGCGGCCGGGCTGGCCAGCGCGCTGAAGTTCGAGGGATCGTTCAGCCTGCAGGCCAAGGGCGACGGGCCGGTGCCGCTGCTGCTGGCCGATTGCACCGATGCCGGCGCGCTGCGCGGCTATGCCCGCCTCGCCCCCGAGCGGCTGGACGCGCTGCTGGCGGCCGATCCGGCGCCGGGCGCCGACCAGTTGCTCGGCAAGGGGTTCTTCGCCTTCACCGTCGATCAGGGACCCGACCGGCATCCCCACCAGGGCATCGTCGCCATCGAGGGCGGCAACCTGGCGGCGATGGCGCTGCATTATTTCCGCTCCTCCGAGCAGATCGACTGCGCGGTGCATCTGGCCTGCGAGCAGACCGAAGCGGGCTGGCGCGCCGGGGCGCTGATCCTGGAGAAGATCGCTGGCGCCGGCGGGCTCGATCCGGCGCTGAGCGACGCGGCGCAGGAGGACAGCTGGCGCGGCGCGCTGGCGCTGGCCGGCACGCTGTCGGATCGCGAACTGCTGGACGACGCGCTGGTGCCCGAGGCGCTGCTGTGGCGGCTGTTCCACGCCGAGGGCGTGGCGGCGGCCCGTCCGCGCGCGCTGTCCTATGGCTGCCGCTGCTCGCGCGCGCGGCTGTCGGGGATCCTCGAAACCTTCCCGCCGGACGATCTGGACCACATGGCGGTGGACGGCGAGGTCGTGATGACCTGCGAGTTCTGCCACATCGACTTCCGGTTCCCGCGCGAGGAACTGCGCGGGCGTGCAGTCGCACCGGCGACGCGCAGGGAAGGGTGATCGGCGGGGCGTCCCGGCGATAACCGGGGCTCCTACAGCAGGGCCGCGCTGCGCGGTGGCTCCGCCTCCGGTTCCGCCGCCGGCTCCTCCAGCGTCCCTGCCCCGCACGCAGCCAGGAACGCCGCCACCGCATCGAACTCAGACGGCTTGCGGGTCGCGTCCGCCGCATCGCCGGGCGGGACGAAGATCAGCGTCTCGTAGCGCGCCCGCGTCAGCAGCACGCGGTAGGTGTTCATTCCGTAGGCGGCCCGCGCCTCCGCCCGGCTGTCCTGCCAGGCGGTACCGGCGAAGCGGCGCGGCTGCCAGCGCCCGCCCCGGCGCACCAGATCGTTGCCCCAGGCCAGCCCGACATAGTCCAGTTCCAGTCCCTGGCAGGCGAACTGCGTCGCCGGCAGTTCCAGCGCGTCGGAGGCGCGCACGTCCGGCCAGCGATCGAGAAACCAATGCGCCACCGCATCCGCGTCCATGTGCGGGAACGCCGGCCACAACCCGTCCGCCACCAGCCGCCGCGCGCCGGCGCTGCACACCAGCCCGGCCCGGCGCAGCCCGCGCGCCCGGCGACGCAGCCCGGCGCGCAACGTCTCCAGCGAGCGGGTCACCAGGAACGGCACCTCCTGCGTCGCGGCGATCGCGGCGGCGGCGCGGGCGTCGCCGGCCAACACCGCCTCCACCCACGGTGCGGCGGCGGCGGAGCGGATCGCGCGCACCGGCACATCCAGATGCAGCGCGGCATCGAGCGCGAGTGCCGCGGGCGCGGCGGCAAACAGAAGCTGGCGCGGATCGGCGGCCACCAGCACGCCGGGGGCGGCGAGCGCCTGCCATCCGGGCCGCGCCGCCAGCGCCGCGCCCCATTCGGCCAGCCCCGCCTCCCCGGTGTTGATCTCCTGCCCGCCGCCCACCAGCGCCACCACCACCGCCCAGTCGCGATGGCGGGCCATGATGTCGAGAATCAGCGCCGCCTCGCTGCCGTCGTAGCTGAACTTGCGGCGGCCGAAGGCGGCGTCCCAGGCCCGCTGGGCCTCGTCGAATACGATCACGTGCTCGTGCGGCGGCTGCGTGCGCGGCAGATTGTCCTTCAGGAATCCGTTCACCGGCTGGATCGCGCTCTCCGTCTCCTGGCGCGGCTGGCGGGCACCCCGCCCCTGCGCGCGCGCGTCGCGCGCCAGTGCCTCGCGCATCACATGCACCAGCGGCAGGTTGCCGGTGAGGAACGCGGCGCCGGCCGCCGCGCCGAACACCACGTTGAGGCCGCACAGCGTCTTGCCGGCGCCGGGAATACCGGTGACGAACACCGCGAGATGCCGCCGCTCCGCCTGTGCCAGCGCGATCGCGGCGCGGATCGCCGCGGTGGTGCGGGTCAGGTTGGCGGCATCCGCCCGGGCCGCGGCAAGCTCCGCCACGCCATGGCGCTGGAACAGCATCCGCGCCGCCTCCACGATGGTTGGCACCGGGCGATAGGGCGCCGCCTCCCACGCCACCGGATCGAGCGCGTGGGCGGGCGTCGGGATGCGATCGGCCAGTTCGCCCAGCAGACCCGGCAGGCTGGAAGCCGAGGCATCCAGCACCGGCACCACGGCGTGCCAGAACAGCGGCCAGGCCGGCGGTGGGGCGACAGCGCCCGGCGCCACCAGGATCGGCACGATCGGATGGGCGCGGCTGCCGGCGTGGAAATCGCGCAGATCGAGCGCATAGTCGTCCACCTGCGCCCGCCCGGCCGGGGTGAAGCCCTGCGCGCCGGCCTTGAACTCCGCCACCAGGATGGCGCGATCGGTCAGGATCACCGCGTCGATCCGCCGCCCGAGGCGCAGCAGCGGGTATTCCAGCAGCACCTGCCAGGTGTCGGGACGCAAGCGCAGCGCCGCGACCAGCACCGGGATCTGCGCCCGCCAGGCGCGCAGCTGTTCTTCCCGGTTCAGCGGATGGGTTTCGACCAGGCGCACCGTCAGCCGGGCGACGATCGCCTCGGGATCGGCCTCGCGCAGCGCGGCGGCGGTGCCGGACCACCAGGCCCTCATGGTGGCGGCCGGCCGGCCAGAGAGGCGATCAGCGGACAATCCGGGGACTCGCCGGCCGCGCAGCGCCGCAGCGTTTGCGCCAGCACCGTCTCCATCCGGCGCAACGCGGCGATCCGGGCGCGAACCCCAGCGAGATGCTCGGCGGCAAGCTCGCGCGCATCGGCACAGACCGTGGGGCCGCCCGCACCCCCGGCGGCGTCCGCCCCGGCAAGCCGCAGCAGCGCCCGCACCTGATCGAGGGTGAAGCCGAGTTCGCGGGCCCGGCGGATGAAGGCAAGCCGCGCCGCGTCCGCCCCGGCGTAGCGGCGGAACCTCCCCTGCCGCGCGGGCGCCGGCAGCAGACCGATGCGCTCGTAATAGCGGATGGTCTCGATCCGGCAGCCGCTGCGGCGGGCCAGTGCGCCGATGGCGATTCCCTGCTCCCGCATGGCTTGCGGCCTCCCTCGCTGTCCGCTTGCGTCTGTAGTCACTTCAGATCGTAGGCTGCCCGCCTTCGAACCGCCAAGGAGAGCGCGCGATGGGTGAAGAGTTGCTGAACCGGCCGCCGCCGGAGCCGCGCGTCGGCGCCGCCCCGCTGGTTGCCCCGCTGCTCACGTTCGGCGGCCTCGCGGCGGCGTTCGGGGCCGCGTCCTGCTGCGGCCTGCCGTTCCTGCTCGCCTCGGCCGGGCTCGGCACCGCCTGGCTCGGCGGCATCGCGCTGATCGCCGATCCGGTGAAGCCTTGGCTGCTGGGCTTCGCGGCACTCGCCCTGGCCGGCGGGGCGGCGCTGCTCGCGCGCCAGCAGTGGGTCCTGGTCTGCCGGCCGGGCGCGGCCTGCGCCCGCCCGGCGACGCGCGCGCTGACCCTGGTCGGCCTGCTCGCCGGCGCGGCGCTGCTCTACGTCGGGTATCGCTATGTCTGAGCCGGCGCCGGACGGCCGCTCGGCGCCTTCACTGACCTCGGTCCTGACCTGCCCGCACTGCGGTCACGCCTGGGCCGAAACAATGCCGACCGATGCCTGCCTGTTCTTCCACGACTGTCCCGGCTGCGGCGCCCGGCTGCGGCCGAAGCCGGGCGATTGCTGCGTGTTCTGCTCGTTCGGCTCCCTCCCCTGCCCGCCGGTGCAGGCGGCCAGGTTGCGGGCGGCCGATCCCGGGCCCGGCTGAGCCGGCGGGGAGCCTGTGGCGGGACCTATTGCGGCCCGTCGATGATCAGCATCAGGTCGGTATCGCCGGTGGCCTGCCCGGCGGCGGTGATCAGCGCATGCGCCTGGCCGCGGTGATGGGTCTGGTGGTTGAAGAAATGGGCGAGCAGGAAGCCGCGCGGGCGCCGCATCTCGGTGCCCGCCGCGCCGCTGAACCAGACCAGGTCCTGCGCCAGCCAGACGTCGTCGACGCGACGAGCCCAGGCCTCGATGTCCCGGTCCACCCGCACGCGCTCGGCCGCCAGGGTGGCGAAATCCGCGATCATCCCGGCGCTTTCGGCGAGCTTGCCGGGCGGGCGCTCCCAGCCGTCGAAGCGCGCCATCCAGTTGCGGTCGCCCCAGACCAGATGACACAGGGTGCCGTGGAGCGATTTCCAGAACACGCCGCGATCGGCGTGCCGCTCGGCATCGGGAATCCGCTCGGCGGCGGCATACAGGCGGCGGTTCATCTCCGCGTTGTAGGCGGCCATGGTGCGCACATAGGCGGGCGTGATCATCACGCTGGCTCCTCTCCCGGACGGGCGGCCGGCGCCTCTTGTCGCGTCCGACGCAGGCCCCCACTTGACGCGTGGAGCCTCACCAGACCATGACGGCAGCGAGCGCGGCAAGAGGGTCCGGAGGCAGCCGGTACCGTGCCGCGCGACCGCCTCGCCCCCCTGCCCGCCGGGGACGCGGCCGGTGCCGACCCGACGCGCGCGAAGGAGATCGATCCCCATGTCTTCCACCACCTCGAACGGCATCTCCGGCGGGCCCGATGGCCACGACCAGCCCGGTGGCGCGAGCCGGCGGGACTTCCTCGGCCTGGTGACCGCCGCCTTCGCCGCCGTCGGCACCGCCGCCTTCGCCTGGACGCTGATCGATTCGATGAACCCGGCCGCGGACGTGATCGCCGCCGGCGCGCCGATGGATCTCGACATCAGCAAGATCGAGCCCGGCCAGCAGATCATCGTGCGCTGGCGCGGCATGCCCATCCTGCTGGTCAACCGCACCCCGGAGATGATGGCGACGCTGCAAAACAAGGAAGACGTCGCGCGGCTTGCCGACCCCGATTCGAACGTGAACCAGCAGCCGCCCTACGCGAAGAACTGGCACCGCTCGGTGCACCCCGAACTGGCCGTTCTGGTAGGGATCTGCACGCATCTCGGCTGCCTGCCGGGGTATTTCCCCAAGCCGGACCCGAGCCAGCCGGTGGAGAACTGGCCGGGTGGGTATTTCTGCCCCTGCCACGGCTCCAAATACGACCTCGCCGGGCGGGTCTACAAGAACGTGCCGGCGCCGGATAATCTGCCGGTGCCGCCGTACGAATTCGTCAATCCCAAGACGGTGCGGATCGGCCAGAACCCGACCGGCGTGAGCTTCACCCTGGGCGAGGTGGTGCAGCTCTGACGCCCACGCGGCCGGCACGCCTCCCTCCCCGGCGCCGCCGCAGGTCGCGATGCGGCTGCTGCTGATCGAGGACAATCCGAAGCTCGCCGATCTGCTGGCAAGCCTGCTGTCCACGAACGGCTTCGCCGTCGATACCGCCGCCACCCGCGCCGACGCCGAAGCGGCGCTGGCGGCGGCCCATTACGATCTTCTGCTGCTCGACCTGTCGTTGCCGGACGGCGACGGCGCCGACATCCTGCGTGCCATGCGCCGCGCCGGCAATGGCGCCCTGGTGCTGGTTGCCACCGCGCGCGGCGACGTGGTGAACCGGGTGCAGACGCTGAACGACGGCGCCGACGACTATCTGGTGAAGCCGTTCGCCCCGGACGAACTGCTGGCCAGGGTGCGCGCGCTGCTGCGCCGGCGCACCCAGCTCGCCGCCAACGTGCTCACGCTCGGCAATGTCGCGTTCGATACCGTTGCGCTGACCCTGATGGTGGCCGGCCGCGCGGTCGAGCTGCCGCGCCGCGAACAATGCGTGCTGGCCGAACTCTTGCACCGCCCGGACCAGGTGCTGCGG
>JAJZVS010000108.1 GCA_021845555.1 Pseudomonadota bacterium | reverse complement strand
CTCGGTGATCGCCGCCCGTCTCGCGGTGGCCGACGCCGGCCCCGTGCTCGGCCATCCGGTGGAGATCGTGGTGGGCGACCACCAGTTGAAACCCGCGGTCGGCGCGGAGATCGCCGCCCGCTGGTACGACACCCAGGATGTCGATCTCATCACCGACGTGACCTTCTCCGCCGTCGGCCTCGCGGTACAGGGCGTGGCGGCGAAGAAGAAGAAGCTGGTGATCGTCTCCGGCACCGGCGCGGACGCCTTCACCGGCAAGCTCTGCACGCCCTATTCGATGCAGTGGACCTTCGATACCACCGCGCTCGCCGCCGGCACGGTGGCGACGCTGCTCAAGCGCGGTGCGAAGACCTTCTACTTCATCACGGCGGACTACGCCTTCGGCCACTCGATGGAAAACGTCGCCACCGCGATGATCCATCGCAAGGGCGGCAAGGTGCTCGGGCATTCGGTGTTCCCCTACAACACCCCCGACATGAGCTCGTACCTGGTAAGCGCGCGCTCCTCGGGCGCCGATGTCATCGCCGTGGCCGCCGGGCCGCCCGACGACATCAACTGCTTCAAGCAGGCACCCTCCTTCGGCATCGGCCGCGGCGGCAACCACCAGCAGCTTGCGGCCATGCTGGCCTTCATCAACGACATCCATGCGATCGGCCTGCCGATCGCCCAGGGCCTGGTGCTGACGACCTCGTTCTACTGGAACCTGGACGCGAAAACCCGGGCCTGGTCGCGGCGTTTCTCCAAGCTCGCGCATAAGCAGGCGTCCATGGCGCAGGCCGGGGTCTATTCCTCGGTGCTGCATTATCTGCGCGCGGTGCAGGCTTCCGGCACGACCGATGCGCTCGCGGTAGCGGCGAAGATGCGGGCGATGCCGGTCGAGGACATGTTTGCCCGCAACGGGGTCCTGCGCGCCGACGGGCTGATGGTGCACGACCTGCTGCTGGTGAAGGTGAAGACGCCGGCGCGCTCGCACGGCCCATGGGATCTCTACGACGTATTGGACCGGATCCCTGGTGCGGAGGCGTTCCCGCCGCTTCAGGGCGAAGGCTGCTCGCTGGCGACCTGAATCCGCCCCTGACCGGACTGACAATCATGCGAACGCCGGCCCGACACCCCCGGACCGGCAGTGGAGGAAAACCACTATGAGCGAATCAAAAGACGTGGCCGGGCGGCTGCTTGCCCGGCTGGACCGGATCCCGATCTGGACCTTGCCGAAGCTGTTTGCCTTCATCATCGGCATCGGCTTCCTGTTCACGTTCTACGATATCTTCGACATCAACGTCTCCTTCATCCAGACCTGCATGCAGCTCGTACCCGGCTGCACGCCGCCGACTTCGGCCGGCTATATCGGCCTGCCGGTGCTGCTGAACCTGGCCGGCTACGTGGTGGGCACGCTGGTGCTCAGCCCGCTGTCGGACCGGCTCGGCCGGCGCGATCTGCTGCTGGTAACGATGGTGCTGACCGGCATCGGCTCGGCGCTGACCGCGGTGGTCGATAATTACAGCATGTTCGTCGCCGCACGCGCGCTGACCGGGATCGGCATCGGCGCCGACCTCGCGATCGTCAACACCTATATCGGCGAGATCGCGCCCTCCGGCGGCCGGGCGCGCTACACCTCGATGATCTTCATCTTCTCGGCGATCGGCGCCGTGCTCGGCATCTGGCTCGGCCTGTGGCTGACCACGCCCTCCACGCCGCTGCCGCTCGGCCTGCCCTTCGCGGTGGCCAGCCCGACGTTCGAATACGGCTGGCGGGCGATGTACCTGATCGGCGCATTGCTGGCGCTGGTTGGGGTCCTGTTGCGCTTCCAACTACCCGAGTCGCCACGCTGGCTGGTATCCAAATCCCGCTTCGCCGAGGCCGACGGCGTGATCTCGGAGATGGAGGCCCGCGCGCACGCGATCTCCCCGCTGCCGCCGGTGCCGGAAGTCATTCCGCCCCCGCCGCCGGCGGGCGAGGCGATGCCATTCTCTGCGATCTTCCACAATAAGCTGTATCTCCAGCGCACCGTGCTGCTTCTGGTGATGTGGTTCTGTGCCTATATCACGGTCTATTCCTTCGCCGCCGGCTTCACCACCTTGCTGGCGGCGACCGGCTACCCGCCGCCCGAGGCCGGGCTCATCACCGCGATGGGCACCTTCGGCTTCGTGCTCTGCGCCGTCGTCGCCTATGCCTACGGGGAGCGGATGGAGCGCAAGAACTGGATGCCGCTCGCCGCCGCCATCACGCTGATCGGCGGGGTGATGATCGCGCTCGGCGGCTCGGTGTTCTGGCTCGCGGTGCTCGGCTCAATGGTGGTGTTCTTCGGCTTCAACGTCTGGGTGCCGATCGCCTACGCCTGGTCGATCGAGAACTATCCGACACGGGCGCGCACCACCGGGTTCGCGCTGGTCGATGGGATCGGGCATCTCGGCGGCGGCGTGGGGCTGATCGCGATCGCGCCGCTGATCCCGCATCTCGGCGTGCTGTATTCGATGCTGCTGATCGGCGGGTTCCTGGTGATCGCGGCGATCATCGCCCAATTCGGCATCAACACCCGCGACCGGCTGCTTGACGATATCTCGCCGTAACGTACTGGATCGGCTGGGCGGCCGGAAACGGCCGCCCTAGCCGTCGTCCAACCCGATCGCGCGCAGCCGGGCGCGTTCCTCGTCCCAGCCGGCGCGTTCCTTCACGTTCAGGAACAGGTGGACCTTGCGCTCCAGCAGCGTCATCAGTTCCGCCCGCGCCCGCGCGCCGATGGTCTTGATCCGGCTGCCGTGCTCGCCGATCAGGATCGCCTTGTGGCCGGCGCGGGCGACATAGATCGTGACGTCGATGCGCACGCTGCCGTCCTTGCGCTCCTGCCAGCTTTCGGTCTCCACCGTCGCGGCATAGGGCACTTCCTCATGCGTCTGCAGGAAGACCTGCTCGCGCACCAGTTCGGCCGCCAGCAGCCGGTCGGGCAGGTCGGTGATCTCGTCGGGCGGATAGAGATACGGCCCCTCCGGCATCGCTTGTGCCAGCGCCGCGGTCAGCCGGTCGAGCCCGTCGCCGGTGAGCGCGCTCACCATGAAGGTCTCGGCGAAGGCTGCGAGCGCGTTGAGCTCCGCAATGAGCCCGAGCAGCTTCGCTGGCGGAACGAGGTCGGTCTTGTTCAGCACCAGCCAGGCGGTCCGGCCGGATTTGCCGAGTTCCGTGGCGATCGCGCGCACCGCTTCGGTCGCGCCCGCCTTGGCATCGACCAGCAGCATCGCCAGATCGGCATCGCGTGCCCCACCCCAGGCCGCCGCGACCATCGCGCGATCCAGCCGCCGGCGCGGACGGAAGATGCCGGGCGTATCGACCAGCAGGATCTGGCTCTCGCCGTGCATCAGGATGCCGAGCACGCGAAACCGCGTGGTCTGCGCCTTGGGCGAGACGATCGACAGCTTGGCGCCGGTCAGCCGGTTGAGCAGCGTCGATTTGCCTGCGTTGGGCGCCCCCAGGATGGCAACGAAACCCGCGCGGGTCATGACCGCAGCCGCCGCAACAGTTCGGTCGCGGCACGCTGCTCGGCCGCGCGCTTGTTGCCGGCGATGCCGGACCCGCTTTGTCCGCCGGTCGCCACCGTCACGGTGAACTGCGGCGCGTGCGGCGGGCCTGATCGTCCCGATATCGTATATAAAGGTAGATCGAGGCCGCGCTTCTGCGCCCATTCCTGCAGTTCGGTCTTGGCGTCCTTGGGCGGCGCCGCCTGCCCCTCCATCGCCATGCCCCAGGCACGGCGCACGAAATCGCGCGCGGCATCGAGCCCGCCGTCGAGGAACAGCGCGCCCAGCGCCGCCTCCAGCGCGTCGGCCAGCACGGTGGCGCGGTTGCGCACGCCGACCCGCGCCTCCCCGGGCGACACCGACAGCGCGGCGCCGAGACCGATCGTCTCCGCCACGCCCGTCAGCACCGGCTGTGAGACCAGGGAGGCGAGGCGACGACCAAGGTCTCCCTCCTGCTCGCCCGGATAGCGTTCCACCAGCCATTCGGCCATCAGCAGGCCCAGCACGCGATCGCCCATGAATTCCAGCCGCTCGTTCGATCCGCTGCGCCGGCCGCGCCGATGCGCCGCCGAGCGATGGGTGAGCGCCTCGGCCAGCAGCGCAGGGCGGCGGAAGCGGTGGCCGAGGATCGCCTCGATCGGCAGATCCGGCAGGACGGAGGGGCCGGTCAGTGGATCACCTTGCCGATCCGCCCCCAGCGGATCTCGAACGGCCAGTCCCAGACCGCCCACCAGGGGTCGCGGGCGTCGATCGAGAAGAAGATGAACTCCGCCTTGCCCACCAGGTTCTGCATCGGCACGAAGCCCCAGAACCGGCTGTCGGCCGAATTGTCACGATTGTCGCCCATCACGAACAACTCGTTCGGCGGCACGGTATAGACGCCGGTGTTATTGGCCTGGCCCTGGTCGGTGGCCTTCAGGATGTCGTGCGTCACCGGGCCGGCGTGGTCCGATCCCGGCAGCACCTCGCGGTAGCGGCGCAGCGCCATGCTGATGCCGCTCTCGTCGTCCACGAAGGTGCCGTCCGGCGTGCGCGGCACCTCGGTGCCGTTGATATAAAGCTGGCCGTTCTGCACCTGCACCTTGTCGCCCGGCAGGCCGATCACCCGCTTGATGTAGTCGATCGAGGGATCCGGCGGATAGCGGAACACCATCACGTCGCCGCGGTGCGGCACGGAGCCGAAGATGCGGCCGGAGAACAGATCGGGCGAGAAAGGAAACGAGTAGCGCGAGTAGCCGTAGCTGTATTTCTCCACGAACAGGTAGTCGCCCACCAGCAGGGTGGGGATCATGCTGCCCGAGGGAATGTTGAACGGCTCCAGCAGGAAGGTGCGGATGATGACCGCGATCAGGCCGGCCCAGAAGATGGTCTTGACGTTGTCGCGCAAGCCGCTGGACGTGCGCTTCGCCTTGCTTGCGGCCATGCGGGGGAGGGTCCGGAGCTGAGGAAGGGCCCGGTTCAAGCCCATGCCCGGCGGCTCTGTCAAGCCGGGCGCCGCGGCGCGACCGCCGCCACCCGTTCACCTGACGGCAACCCTCCCGCGCTAAGCCCCGGCGGACTGGCCCGCAGGAGCGTCCGTGTCGCAGACCCGCCTGGTGCTCTGGCTCCCGGTCGCCATGGGGACCGGCGTGCTGCTCTATTTCGCGCTGCGCACGGAACCGCCGTTCTGGGCCGGCGCCGCCGTGGCCGGCCCGGCGCTGCTCGCCGCCTTCGCCCCGCTCGGGCGGGCGCGCGGCGCGCTGGCCCTGCTCGCCGCCGGCGGGATCGGCTTTGCCGCCGCGCAGGTCGGGACCGCCCGAGCCCTGCCGCTCGAACCCCTGCCGCGGCGCGCGGTCGTGGTCACCGGGACGGTGCGGGCGCTCGATCTGCTGCCCACCGGGCGGCGCGTCACCCTCGGCCGGCTGCGCTTCGGCCCCACCGCCGGCGCGCCGGCGACCGGCCCGCCCCGGCGGGGGCGGCGCATCCGGCTGCGGCTGCGCGACAGCGACCCCGCGCCGGTGGCGGTGGGCGACCGCATCCGCGTGCGCGCGCTGGTCCGCCCCCCCTCCCCCCCCGCCTATCCGGGCGGCTGGGACCTCCAGCGCGGCGCGTTTTTCGCCGATCTCGCCGGCTACGGGTTTGCCATCGGCCCGGTCGCGCGGCTTGCGCACCATCCGCCGCGCGGCATCGCCGGTTGGGTCGAGCACCTGCGGGAGGCCATCGCCGCGCGCTGCCGCGCCGCGCTGCCGGGCGCGCGCGGGGCGATCGCCGCCACCCTGCTCACCGGCACCCAGACCGCGATCCCGGAGCCGGACCGGGAGGCGTTCCGCGCCTCCGGCCTCGCCCATCTGCTGGCGGTGGCGGGGCTGCATATCGGCATCGTCATGGGCCTGGTGTTCGCCGCCGTCCGCGCCCTGCTCGCGCTGTGCGAATACACCGCGCTCCATTGGCCGACCAAGCCGGTGGCGGCGCTGGCCGCACTGGCTGCCGGCGGGGGCTACATGCTGCTCACCGGCATGCACGTGCCGATCGAGCGCAGCTTCGCGATGGCCTGCCTGTTCACCCTGGCGGTGCTGGCGGGCCGGCCGGCGCTCTCGCTGCGGGGTCTCGCGCTGGCCGCCGCGGTGCTGATCCTGCTGGCGCCGCAGGAGGTGCCGGGCGTCTCGTTCCAGATGAGCTTCTCCGCCGTGCTGGCGCTGATCGCCGGCTACGAGGCGCTGCGCCCCTGGCTGCACCGGCTGCGCGGCGACGGCGCCTGGTGGCGGCGGGCGGGGCTGCATCTGGCGGCGCTGGCGCTGACCAGCCTGCTCGCCGGCACCGCCTCGGCGCCTTATGCCGCCTATCACTTCGGCCGGGTGCAGCTCTATTTCGTGCCGGCGAACATGCTCGCGGTGCCGCTGACCGCGCTGTGGGTGATGCCGGCGGGGCTGGTCGCGCTGGCGCTGATGCCGCTCGGCGCGCAGGGGTTGGCGCTGGCGCCGATGGGCTGGGGGATCGGGGCGATCCTGTGGGTGGCGCGCACCACCGCGGCGCTGCCGCTGGCGGTGGTGGGGGTGCCGCCGATGCCGGGCTGGGGGCTGGCGGTGCTGAGCCTGGGCATCGCCTGGCTCGGGCTGTGGCGGGGACGCTGGCGGCTGGCGGGAATCGCGGCAATCGCGCTCGGGGCCGCCTCGCCGGTGCTGACGCGGCCGGCGGATCTGCTGGTGGCGGCCGACGCGCATCTGGTGGCGGCGCGGGTCGGGGAGGACATGGTGATCGCACGAGGGCGCGGGGCGTCGCGCTTCACGCTGGACGCCTGGCGGAACTATTGGGCGGGCGCCACGCCGCGGCCGATGCCGTGGGACGACACGCCGCGCGAGGCGGCGGCGCCGATCCGCTGCGGCGCGGCGGGCTGCCTGCTGCGCCCGCGCCCTGGCGCGCAGGCCGCCTGGCTGGCGCAGGGTTCCGGCGGCCGGCTGGCGCGGATCGCCGCCCGGCCGGGCCAGGATGTTCCCTGCGTCGCGGTGGTGGTGACGGTGCTGGCGCGCCCGAGTGGGACGGTGCGGACGGAGGCGGGGGGAACGCGCCGGGCCGCCTGTCCCGCGCCGCTGGTGATCGACCGCGCGATGGTCCGTCGCGCGGGTGCGATCGCGGTCTGGCTCGGGCACCACCGCGTGCGGCTGCGCAGCGACCGCGGCACGCGCGGCGACCGCCCCTGGGTCACCCCGGCGGCGCCGGCTTGGCCGCGGCGGCGCATCGACCTGCCCTTCGCCCCCGCCGGTCCGTGACGACAGCCGCGCTCAGAACGCCCGCTTGATCCGCGCCCAGTCGGCGAAGGCCGATTCCTGGCCCGGCACGATCTGGATCACGAACTGGCCGTAGCCGGCGTCGCGCAGCGCCCCGATGCGGTCCTTCAGCACCGCTTCCGTGCCGGTGAAGGTGGTGCGGCGGATCAGCTCGGCGGTGACGAACGGCCGCTCCTGCGGCTTCACGAACAGCAGGTGGCCGCGGTGGTTTTCCATGTACCGCGCCTCCGCCGGTTCGAACCGCTGCGCCAGGGCGACGTAGCCCGCCACCTCGGCCGCCACCGCCTCGGGCACTTTCGACGTGTTCGGCAGGCCGGCCAGCGCCTCATCGGCCGCGCGGTGCAGCAGCACCGCGGCGCGAGGCCCGGCCTGGTCCATCGCGCGCGGGGAATCGAACGGCTCGCCGTCGGCCAGCACGCAGCCGAGCGCGAAGGCGGTGGCCTCCAGCGCCGCCGCCGCGTGCCCCGCGCTGGCCCATTCCGCCTGCATCGCCGCGAGTTCCGCGGTCCCCGAGTCCGGCACGCCGATGAAGTTCAGCCAGCCGGCGCCCAGCTTCGCGGTCAGCGCGCGCGAGCGCGGCCCATAGGCCGAGACATGCAGCCGCACCGGGTCGCGCGTGTTGATGAGGCCGAGCTCGGGGTTGAGGAAGCGGATCGGATGGCGTTCCCCCTCCATGGCGAGATCGACGGTGCGGTTGGCCAGCAGCCCCATCACCTGGTCGATGTAGCGTGCCATGTCGGCGAGCTTCATCGCCCCCCAGCCCATCGCCCGCCGCCCGGTGAAGCCGGTGCCGACGCCGAAATCGATCCGCCCCGGCGCCAGCGCGTTGAGCGAGGCGAAGGCCCCGGCGGTGACGGGCGCGATCCGGTTGGACGGGATCAGCACCCCGGTGCCGAGGCGGATGCGCCGCGTCTGCACCGCCGCCGCGGCCATGGCGACGAACACGTCGGCGCAGAGCATCTGCGTGTCGTAGAACCAGGCGTGCGTGAAGCCGGCCTCCTCGGCCCGCTGGGCCAGCTTCCAGGAGTCCGCCGCGCTGGGGATCGCGATACCGAAATCCATGGCCGTCTCCCGTTTCAGTGCGCCGCCGCGTTGAGATAGGAAAGATCGACGTATTTCATCGGATTATCCAGCACCTTGTGTGGCGTGCCGTATTTCGTGCGCAGCGCCAGCACGCGCGCGATCCCGGGCATATCGGGCTCGGAGTCGCGGTAGAAACCGCCCTTCGGCGCGAGGAAGATCGCCAGCGTCTGGCGCGCCAGCGGGAAGGTCATCGCCGGCAGGTGCGCGACCAGGATCGCCGCCGCCACCTCCCGGTTGGCGGGCTGGTAGAGCCAGGCGATCGCCTGCTTGTAGGCGCGGATGAAGCCGATCACCTCCTCGCGATGGGTCACCGCCCAGGCCCGCCGCACCGCCGCCACCTCCCCCTGATAGGGACCGAGCGCCGTGCGCACCCGCGCCAGCACGTTCATCCCGTGCGCCTGGCTCATCAGATCGAACGGGGTGATCTGGATCGTGCCGGCGTCTTCCTTGTTCTTCAGCATGTCGAGGTAGCGGTAGAGCACGCCGCCCTTCTTCACGAAATGCACCTGGGCGGGCGCAATCCCGTGCTTCTGTAGCAATTCCTCCAGAACGAACGCGAAGCCGGTGGTCAGCGCATCGACCGACAGCGTCTTGCCGCGCAGGCTGGCGAAGGTGGTGTACGGCTTCTGCGTGACCAGCGAGAGGAAATAATCGTCCGCCCCCAGCACCGCGACGAGGTCGGGATTCGGCGGCACCGGCCACTCGCCCTGGCCCTCGTCGTAGGCGACCACGTTGTCGAGCGCGGTCATGGCGATGTCGTAGGTGCCGGCGATCAGGTTCGACATCTGGTAGATCGAGCCGGGGGTGAAGGTGGTGCGAACCTCGAGCCCCTGCTTGGCGAAGAACCCCTGCCGCTCGGCGACCCAGAGCGGCAGGTTGGTGCCGCCGGCGAAGGTGATGACGGACAGCGGCTTGAGCGGATGCGGCATCGCCATCGGCGCGGCGGGCGGCTTGGCCGCAGGGGCCGCCAGCGCGTTGGCGGCGGGCGCGACAGCGGCCGGAGCCCCCGGGGGAGACGGCGAGGGAGCCGGCGCGGCGACGGCGAGGCCGGACCCCAGCGCGAGCAGCGCGAAGGCCAGCAAGGGCCGAACCCCGATGTGCATTGACGTCTCCCCCTGGGTGCTGGCCCCCTTATAGCCGAGCGGCGGGATGTGTCGCGGGGGTCGGTGCCGGGAGCGGCGCCCGCCATCGGGACATCACCGAACGGACACGTTCGCCCGGCGCCTCCTCCGACCGCCCGACCATCGGATCTCGCGGGCCCGCCGGCGCCCATCTATCCAGGCCGCCGCCGATCAGCCGCGCGTCACCGCTTTGCCGACCCCTTCGCCCGTGATAGTACTGAATGAGGTACTCTGGAATTCGGAGGCGCATCGCCGATGGACATCACCAAGGACATCCAGCCGATGACCGAATTCCGCAATCACTCGGCGGCGTTCATGCGGCACCTGCGGGAAACCGGGCGCCCCGTGATCCTGACGGTGAACGGGAAGGCCGCCGCCGTCGTGCAGGATGCCGAAGCGTACCAGCGCCTGCTCGACCTGGCGGCAGAGGCCAGCGCCGCCGAGGGCATCCGGCAGGGGCTGGAGGATATGGCGGCGGGCCGCACCCGCCCGGCGCGTGAGGTCCTCGACGAGATTCGCGCCGAGCATAACATACCGCGTTGATCTGACGGCGCGCGCGGTCCGGGATCTCCGGCGCATCTGGCGCGATATCGAGGCCTCCGAGTCCGCGGCGGCGCGCGCCAGCCGCTTTCGGCGACGGGCACAACATGAGGCGGCGGCGTCTTCCCGGCGGACGTCACGCCACGCCCGGAACCCGCGCCACGCGCCTGGACCACCCCGCCCTCGCCCCCTACGCTGCCGATCCCCCGCAGCGAAGGCCCACCCATGTTCACCACCCGCCCCGAAATCGCCGGCACGTTCGGCGTCGTCGCCTCCACCCACTGGATCGCCAGTTCCGTCGGCATGGC
>JAJZVS010000107.1 GCA_021845555.1 Pseudomonadota bacterium | reverse complement strand
ACAGCTTCACCTTACCGCGTTCGTCGAAGCCGATCACCTTCACCTTCACCGCGTCGCCGACATTCACCACATCGCTGGTCTTGCCGACCCGGCCCTGCTGCAGCTCGCTGATGTGCACGAGACCGTCGCGGGAGCCGAGGAAGTTCACGAAGGCGCCGAAATCGGCGGTCTTCACCACCTTGCCGTTGTAGATCCCGCCCATCTCCGGCTCGGCCACGATGCCGCGGATCCAGTCGATCGCCGCCTGCGCCCGCTCCGGGTCCGACGCCGCGATCTTAATCGTACCGTCGTCCTCGATGTCGATCTTGCACCCGGTCTGCTCGACGATCTCGCGGATCACCTTGCCGCCGGTGCCGATCACTTCGCGGATCTTTTCCTTGGGCACCGAGATCATGGTGATGCGCGGCGCGGTCGCCGCCACGTCCGACCGCGCGCCGGTCAGCGCGCGCGCCATCTCGCCCAGGATGTGCAGCCGCCCGTCCTTCGCCTGATCGAGCGCGATGCGCATGATCTCCGGCGTGATCGAGGTGATCTTGATGTCCATCTGCAAGGAGGTGACGCCCTTCTCGGTGCCCGCCACCTTGAAGTCCATGTCGCCCAGATGGTCCTCGTCGCCCAGGATGTCGGACAGCACGGCGAAGCCGCGGTCCTCCTTGATGAGGCCCATCGCGATCCCGGCCACCGGGCGCACCAGCGGCACGCCGGCATCCATCAGCGCCAGCGAGGAGCCGCAGACGGTCGCCATGGAGGAAGACCCGTTGCTCTCGGTGATCTCCGAGACCACGCGGAGGGTGTACGGGAACTTGTCCTTCGCCGGCAGCAGCGGATGCACCGCCCGCCAGGCGAGCTTGCCGTGCCCGACCTCGCGCCGCCCGGGCGAGCCCATGCGGCCCGTCTCACCCACCGAATAGGGGGGGAAATTGTAGTGCAGCATGAAATGTTCGCGGTAGTCGCCTTCGAGCGAGTCGATGATCTGCTCGTCCTGCCCGGTGCCGAGGGTGGCGACGCACAGCGCCTGCGTCTCCCCGCGGGTGAACAAGGCGGAGCCGTGCGCGCGCGGCAGCACGCCCACCTCGGCCACGATCGGGCGCACCGTGCGGGTGTCGCGCCCGTCGATCCGCAGCCCGGTGTCGAGGATGGCGTTGCGAACGATATCGGCCTCGAGATCCTTGAACGCGCCCTTGGCCTTCTCGACGTCCAGCCCCTCGGCGGACACCGCCGCGAGGGTCGCCTTCTTGGCCGCTTCGATCCGCTCGTGGCGGGCCTGCTTTTCCTTCTCCGCATACGCCGCGGTCATCGGCGCGCGGCCCAGCGCGTCGAGCCGGGCGGCGAGCGCGATCTCCTGCTCGGAAGCCTCCGGCAGCGGCCAGGGCTCCTTGGCGGCGCGTTCCGCGAGTTCGATGATCGCCTGGATCACCGGCTGGAAGCTCTGGTGGCCGAAGGTCACGGCGCCGAGCATCACCTCCTCGGTGAGTTCGTGCGCCTCGCTCTCCACCATCAGCACGCCCTCGGCGGTGCCGGCCAGCACGAGGTCGAGCTGGGTGTCCTTGAGCTGCTCGACCGTCGGGTTGAGCAGGTAGCGGCCCTCGCGATAGCCGACGCGGGCCGCGCCCACGGGACCGAAGAACGGAATGCCGGACAGCGTGAGCGCCGCCGAGCAGCCGACCAGGGCGACGATGTCGGGATCGTTCTCCAGGTCGTGGCTGAGGACGGTGGCGATCACCTGGACTTCATTGCGGAAGCCGTGCGGGAACAGCGGCCGGATCGGCCGGTCGATCAGGCGCGAGGTCAGCACCTCGTTCTCGCTCGGGCGGCCTTCGCGCTTGAAGAACCCGCCGGGGATCTTGCCGGCGGCGAACGCCTTTTCCTGGTAGTTCACCGTCAGCGGGAAGAAATCCTGCCCCGGCTTGGCGCTGCGCGCGGCCACCGCGGTGCAGAGCACGATGGTGTCGCCGTAGCTCACCAGCACCGCGCCGTCGGCCTGACGGGCGATCTTGCCGGTTTCCAGCACGAGCTTGCGCCCGCCCCAGTCGAGTTCCTTGCGGAAGTAATTGAACATGCGTGTTCCTTCGATGCGCCGTGCATCGGCGGACGGCATTCCGGGCGATCCGTGCGTGGTCCCAAGTGCGATCCCATCGGGTCGGGAGGGGCACGGCGTCTCGGGCGGCAGGGAGGGCGCGGCGCGGGGAGGCGCGCGCGCAGGCCATGCGGCCGGAAACGCCGTCTCGGTCCCCGTTGGGCGGGCTGCCGGATCGGCGGTCTGAGGTCCGCCGCGTGAAGCGGCGTGTGGGGCGAGTGCCCCCGCGTTACCCCGCGCCCCTATGGCGCGAGGGTCGGTGCCGACCGCCCTCATATAGGACGGGCGGCGGCAAAGTCAGGGTGGTCGAGGATCAGCGGCGCAGGTTGAGCCGCCCGATCAGTGCCGTGTAGCGGCCGGCGTCCTTCGCCTTCAGGTAGTCGAGCAGGCGGCGCCGGCGGCCGACCAGCATCAGCAGGCCGCGCCGGCTGTGGAAGTCCTTGGCGTGGGTCTTGAGGTGCTCGGTCAGGTTGGTGATCCGCTCGGAGAGCAGGGCCACCTGGACCTCCGGGCTGCCGGTATCGGCCGGCGCGGTCGCATAGTCGGAAATGAGCGCCGTGCGGCGCTCCGCGGTGATCGACATCGAGGATACTCCTGAACTGATGTTGCGGGACGCGTGCCCCCGGACCTGGCGGTCCGGCGATCCCCGGCTAGAGGATCCGTTCGGGCTTCAACAAACCGTCCGACAGACGGCACAGCCCGAGCACGCGGCTCCCCGCCATGGCACGCGCCAACCCGCCTTCGGGATCGGCTGTCCGTGGAATTCGGCCCATCAGCGCAACCAGGCTGATCGCCTGGCCATGCAAGAGCTGGGTGGCCTCCGCCTCTGTCAGGGCCAGCGCCGGGATGTCGGCCAGCGCGGTCGCGACCGGAAGCAAGAGGTCCGGGGAAGCCGGGGCCGTATGGTCCGGTCCGACGATCTTGTCCAGAGGAATCGCCTGCGCCTCGGCGAACGGGCCAACTCGCAGGCGCCGCAGGGCCGCCACATGGCCGAGCGCGCCGCAGGCCGCCGCCAGATCGCGCGCCAGGCTGCGCATATAGACGCCCTTGCCGGACTGCACCTCGAACACCGCCGTCTCGGCGTCCGGCCGGGCTACCAGATCGAAGCGATCGACCCGGGCGGGGCGGGGTTCCAGCACCGGGGCGCGGCCCTCGCGCGCCATGTCGTAGGCGCGCTCCCCGGCCACCTTTACCGCCGAGAAGGCGGGCGGCACCTGCATGATCTCGCCGCGGAACCGGGGCAGCGCGGCCTCGATCTCGGCGTCCGTCGGCCGCACGGCGGAGGTCGCGGTCACCTGCCCGTCCGCGTCGTCGGTGTCGCGGGCTTCGCCGAAGCGCAGCGTGAAGCGATAGAGCTTGGTGCCGTCCATCACATAGGGGACGGTCTTGGTCGCGGCGCCGAAGGCGATCGGCAGCACGCCGGTGGCCAGCGGATCGAGCGTCCCGCCGTGCCCGGCCTTCTGCGCGTCGAAGGCGCGGCGGACGCGGTTGACCACGTCGGTGCTGGTCAGCCCCGGCGGCTTGTCGATCACCAGCCAGCCGTCGAGCGGCCGGCCACGGGGCTTACGGCGAGACATAACACATCTCCGGGATCACGCGGCGCTTCGGCGCGGCGCTAAAGGGCAGGCGCCCAAAGGAGGCGCCCAAGGGGGAGCAGAGGGGAAGACAGGCGAGCGGGCGCGCGTTCTGGCACGCGCGGCGCGGCGGCGGAACCGGTCGCGACAAAAAAATCCTGCACCGGCCGCATCCGGCCGCGCAGCGAAGGAGCACCGGAATGCCCCGCGTTTTCCTGTTTGCCGCGACCGCCCTCGCCGCCGGTGCCCCGCCGGGGCCGGCATTGGGGGCCGCCTCGGCTCTGCGCAAAGGCGGCACTGGTCAACATCCGGATCTGTCATGTGGTGGCGGGCGACGACACCACGACGAAGCTGCGCGCGAGGGTTCTGGCCGACGGCGGGATGGCGAGGCTCAAGACGGGAGAGTGCCAGGCGATCGAGGTGAGTGATGAACGGGTCGGGCGCGCTGATCGTGAAGGACGCCACGGGCGGCACGGCCGATATCACCGCGGCCGGCGTCGCGCAGTCGAACGGCGTGATCCCTGTGGTGGACCACGTGCTGATGGCTTGATCCGCGCGCCCCTTCGCGGCGATGGTGGCGTCGCGGAGGGGCCACACCGGCAGGAGGACAGCGCATGTTGGAAGACGAGGAAGCCGCCCCGCGCCGTCCGGCGCGGCTCCAGAAGCTGCTGCTCGACCCGCTCGGCGTCGCCGAACTGCGCGACTACATCGCCGAGTTGCGGGCCGAAATCGCCCGGACGGAAGCGGAGATCGCGCGCAAGGACAGCCACCGTAGCGCCGCCGACGCCTTCTTCCGTCGCGGCTGAGCGGGGGGCGGGTCAGTCCGCCGCCACCCAGGCGCGGAACAGCGCAAGATCGATGTTGCCGCCGCTCAGCATCAGCCCGACCCGCTTGCCCGCCATGCGGCCGCGTTCCGCCAGCAGCGCGGCGAGCGGGGCGGCGCCGGCGCCCTCGGCCAGGTTGTGGGTGTCGGTCCAGTACGCGCGGATCGCCGCCGCGATCGCCGCGTCGCTCACCGTGACGATGCGCGCGGCGCCGGCGCGGATGACGGCCAGGGCCTCCGGGTCCGGGGCGCGCACGGCGATGCCGTCCGCCTGCGTATCGGCCCGTTCCAATGTCACCACGCGGCCGGCTTCCAGCGAGCGCGCATAGGGCGCGGCGCCCTCGGCCTGCACGCCGACGATGTCGGTGGACAGTCCCAGCAGGTCGCGCACCGCGATCGCGCCGCAAATGCCCGAACCGAGGCCGATCGGCACATAGAGCGCGTCGAGCGGCGGCGCGGCGCGGAACAGTTCCAGCGCCGCGGTCGCAACCCCGCGCACGAGATCGGGGGCGAAGGAGGGGGCGAACACCAGCCCCTCGGCGGCGGCAAGCGCGGCTGCGTGCGCCCGCGCCGCCTCGAAATCGGCGCCGTGCTCGATCAGCCGGGCGCCGAGGGCGCGCATCGCGGCGTTCTTTTCCGCGCTGTTGCCGTGCGGCACCACGATACTGACCGGCACGCCGAAGCGGTGCCCGGCCCAGGCGAGGGACTGGCCGTGGTTGCCGCGGGTGGCCGAGATCAGCCCGCGCGGGGCGCCGCCGGCCCGCGCGAGGCCGGAGACATAGACGATCCCGCCGCGCAGCTTGAAGGCCCCGACCGGGGTGTGGTTTTCATGCTTGACCCAGACCTCGGCGCCGGCGCGGGCGGCGAGCAGCGGCCAGGGAAGGGACGGCGTCGGGCCCATGCAGGCGCCGATCAGCCGGTGCGCGTCTTCGAGTTGGGCGAGCGAAAACGACGGCATGGGCGCGGCCCCGAGGGCAGGGGACAACGGCGGGAAGAGATCGGGGACGCGGGTGGTGGCCCGCGACGACATAACGAACAAACGAAAGCCCCAACACAAGCGGGCCGCCACGCCGGTTGTCCGGCCGGCGGATCACCGCTTGCGGGTCAGGCGGTCGGGTGGTGAACCGTCAAACCAGGCGAAGGTTGGTGGCCGCGGCCTTGCCGCGCTCCATCACCACATCATAGCTGACGTTCTGCCCGTCGTTCAGCCCCTTCAGGCCGGCAGCCTGCACCGCGGTGATGTGGACGAACACGTCCTTGCCGCCGTCCTGCGGCACGATGAAGCCGAAGCCCTTGGTCGCGTTGAACCACTTCACGGTTCCCATAGCCATTCGTCGTCTCTCCTCAGGAAGCGCCCCGAAAGTCTTGCCGCGGGGGCGCCGGTCGCGGGGGAAATTCGGACGCGCCCAGCGTGGCGATGCCTGGCATCACCCCCACCGGTCGGACCGAAAGTTGGGGTTCAGGCGACGCGAAGGTTGGTGGCGGCGGCCTTGCCGCGCTCCATCACCACTTCGTAGGTGACCTTCTGGCCCTCGTTCAGGCCACGCAGGCCGGCGGCCTGCACTGCGGTGATGTGGACGAACACATCCTTGCCGCCATCCTGCGGCATGATGAAACCAAAACCCTTGGTGGTATTGAACCACTTGACCGTGCCGGTAGCCATCTTTCGAGTCACTCTCTCTGTTCGTTGGAAGCCGCGTTGGGGCGCGGCGGTTAGACAACCGGGCCTTTGGTCGTCTTGAGAGCACCCGGGGGACGGGAGGCACAGCAAGCCAAGCCAAAACGCGATTGCGTTACACAGTTGGCACAGAAACCCTTGGGGCTGTCAATGCGCCCCAACCGGCCGCCGCAACCGGCCGCCGCGACAGCGCGCCGCCGGATCGTGGGGGGGGGAGCGGGCGGAGCAACAGGGGCTTGGCCGAACCCGGGCTACAAACGAAACGGGGCAGACGCGAGCGCCTGCCCCGATCCGTTCAGCGGTGCGGGCGGGGCGAACCCCGTCCGCGCGACATCAGAAGTCCATGTCGCCCATACCGCCCATGCCGCCCATGCCGCCGCCGCCCTGGGGCATCGACGCAGACTTACGCTCCGGCCGCTCGGCCACCATCGCCTCGGTGGTGACGAGCAGGCCGGCCACGGAAGCCGCGTCCTGCAGCGCCGTGCGCACGACCTTGGTGGGGTCGATGATGCCGGCCTTCACCAGGTCCTTGAACTCGCCGCTCTGCGCGTCGAAGCCGAAGTTGTAGTCGCCGTTGTCGAGCACCTTGCCCGAGATCACCGCGCCGTCTTCGCCGGCGTTCTCGCTGATCTGGCGCAGCGGGGCCTGCAGCGCCTTGCGGATGATGTCGACGCCGAAGCGCTGGTCGTCGTTGTCCGCCTTCAGCTTCGCCAGGATCAGGCTGGCGCGCGCCAGGGCGACGCCGCCGCCCGGAACGATGCCTTCCTCGACCGCGGCGCGGGTCGCATGCAGCGCGTCATCGACGCGGTCCTTGCGCTCCTTCACCTCGACCTCGGAACCGCCGCCGACGCGGATCACCGCGACGCCGCCGGCCAGCTTCGCCAGCCGCTCCTGCAGCTTCTCGCGGTCGTAGTCCGAGGTGGTCTCCTCGATCTGCGCCCGGATCTGGCTGCAACGGCCCTTGATGTCGTCTTTCTTGCCGGCGCCTTCGACGATCGTGGTGTTCTCCTTCTCGATGAGCACCTTCTTCGCCTTGCCGAGCATCGCCAGCGTCACGGTCTCGAGCTTGATGCCGAGGTCCTCGCTGATCACCTGGCCACCGGTCAGGATCGCAATGTCTTCCAGCATCGCCTTGCGGCGATCGCCGAAGCCCGGCGCCTTCACCGCCGCGACCTTCAGGCCGCCGCGCAGCTTGTTGACCACCAGGGTGGCCAGCGCCTCGCCTTCCACGTCTTCCGCCACGATCAGCAGCGGACGGCCGGACTGCACCACGGCTTCCAGCAGCGGCAGCATCGGCTGCAGGCCGGAGAGCTTCTTCTCGAAGATGAGGATGTACGGCTGATCGAGATCGGCCACCATCTTCTCGGCATTGGTGATGAAGTACGGGGAGACGTAGCCGCGGTCGAACTGCATCCCCTCGACGACGTCGAGCTCGGTCTGGATGCCCTTGGCTTCCTCGACCGTGATCACGCCCTCGTTGCCGACCTTCTGCATCGCTTCCGAGATCATCTTGCCGACTTCGCTGTCGCCGTTCGCGGCGATCGAGCCGACCTGGGCGGTCTCGGCCGGGGTGGTGATCTTGCGCGAGTGCTTCTTCAGCTCGTCGACCACGGCGGCCACCGCCTTGTCGATGCCGCGCTTGAGATCCATCGGGTTCATCCCGGCGGCCACCGCCTTCGCACCCTCGCGCACGATCGCCTGGGCGAGCACGGTCGCGGTGGTGGTGCCGTCACCGGCGAGGTCGTTGGTCTTCGAGGCCACTTCGCGCAGCATCTGCGCGCCCATGTTCTCGAACTTGTCGGCCAGCTCGATCTCCTTGGCGACGGTCACGCCGTCCTTGGTGATCCGCGGCGCGCCGAAGCTCTTGTCGAGCACCACGTTGCGGCCCTTGGGCCCCAGCGTAACCTTCACTGCGTCAGCCAGGATGTCGACGCCGCGCAGCATGCGCTGGCGGGCGTCGCCGCCGAACCGTACGTCTTTGGCAGCCATGTGTGTCTTCCTCGTTGATGTCGATCGAAAGCGCTCAGTCCGGAAAGGCGGAGTGGATCAGGCCGCCTTCTTCTTGGCGGCGGTCACTTCCACGATGCCCATGATGTCGGACTCCTTCATGATCAGCAGCTCCTCGCCGTCGATCTTGACCTCGGTGCCGGACCACTTGCCGAACAGGATGCGGTCGCCGGCCTTCACTTCGAGCGCGACCAGCTGGCCCTGCTCGTTGCGCGCGCCGGGGCCGGCGGCGATCACTTCGCCTTCCTGCGGCTTTTCCTTGGCGGTGTCGGGGATGATGATGCCGCCCGCGGTCTTTTCCTCGGCTTCGATACGCCGGACCACAACCCGGTCGTGCAGGGGACGGAACTTCATTCGGATCGCTCCTGAGAGATGTCAGTCACTGGTGGGGTTTGCCGCACCGCGCCCGGCGAACCGGAACATACCGCCCGGCGCCCCCACGTCCCGATCCGGGACGGCGGCGCCTGGCGGCGCGATTGCTAGCACTCCCGATCGGGGAGTGCCAAACACTTAGATACGCGCGCCGTCCCTGTCAAGCCTTCGGCAGCACTCGTGCAATTCGAGTGCTAAAATATTGAATCATATATGTTTTTTCTTGCGTTCCCCCAAGGGGGCGGTGGCATGCTTCGCCTTCGCGGCGCCGGTTGCCCGGCGGCGCGGGACGCACCCACCCCGACGACCCACGCACCTGGACGGAGGCGCACCGCCATGAGCCTGGCCCTGCAGCTCAAGGACTACCGGCTGACCACCGCCGAGATCCTGTATCACATGCCCGATCATCCGGGTCTGCTCCAGACCTTCGTCTGGCAGGAATACGATCTGGCGCCGCAGTTCCCCGAGCTGCGCCGCTTCCTCGCCTTCTGGCACCGGGAGATCGAGGGGCGGCTGCATTCGGTCCGGGTGGCTGCCGGCGGATCGATCCGCCCCCCCTCCGTGCGCCATCCGGCGCTGTTGATGATGCACTGAGGTCACGTCCCGCGGTCACGTCCCACGGTCACGTCCTACTTGGCCGTCCCCGTCTTCTCGATCGCCCCATCTTGTCGATCGACGAGCAGTGCATATAGACGGAGGTATGCCGTTCGACGTGACCGACTTTCAGGACGCGGTGCCGAAGGGGCGTGGGAACGCCCCGAGGAGTCGGCGCCTGGTGGCCGGCTGGCTGTTTGCGATCTCCGGGATGATCCTGGTCATGGTCGTGCTCGGCGGCCTCACGCGGCTCACCGGTTCGGGCCTGTCCATCATGGAATGGGCGCCTCTGAGCGGCGCGCTGCCGCCGCTCGATCATGCGCAGTGGGAGAAGCTGTACGCTCTCTATAAGCAGATCCCCCAGTACAAGCTGGTCAACGACGGCTTTGGCCTGGCCGGGTTCCAGCGCATCTTCTGGCTGGAATGGTTCCACCGGCTGTGGGGGCGTCTGATCGGCGTGGCGGTGCTGGTCCCGCTTCTGTGGTTCTGGGCCACCGGGCGGCTGGAGCGGCGGCTGGCGCCGCGGCTGCTGGGGATTTTCCTGCTCGGCGGGCTGCAAGGCGCGGTCGGCTGGTTCATGGTGGCCTCCGGCTTCTTCCCCGACAGCACGGCGGTCGCCCCGGCCCGGCTGGTGATCCACCTGGGCCTCGCGCTGGTGCTGTATGCCGCGGTGCTGTGGACCGGGCTCGGCGTGCTGCATCCGGTCCCGGACGCCCCGGCGGGGGCGGCCGCGCCGCGCCGGGCGGTGGCGCTGACGGCCGTCCTGGTCGGGGTGACCATCCTTGCCGGGGGTTTCGTCGCCGGCACCCATGCCGGGCTGGAATACAACACGTTTCCGCTGATGGACGGGCGGCTGGTGCCGCGGGCCTATGCCGAGCTCACGCCGTTCTGGCGCAACCTGACACAGAATATCGCCGCGGTGCAGTTCGACCACCGCGTGCTGGCCACGCTGACCGCCTGCGCCGCGCTGGCCACCGTGGGCATCGGGCTGCGCGCGCGGCTGCCGGCGCGCGCGCGGCGGCCGATTCTGGCGCTCGGGGTGCTGGTGGCGGTCCAATACGCGCTCGGGGTGGCGACGCTGTTGCTGGTGGTGCCGATCCCGCTGGCCTCGGCGCATCAGGCGAATGCCGTCCTGGTGCTGACCGCGGCGCTGGTCGCGTTGCACGCGCTGCGGTCGGGCGCGCCTTCACCGCTTCCGCCGGGCT
>JAJZVS010000106.1 GCA_021845555.1 Pseudomonadota bacterium | reverse complement strand
GGGGGCTCGCCCCCGGCCCACCCCCTTGCGCGCCCCCACCCCCCTCGGCATGGTCCCCCGGAACCCCTCCCGCCGGAGCGACGTATGCCCGACCAGCCCACCCCGACCGGCCCGCTCAAGGGCCTGCGCGTGTTCGACCTCACCCGCGTGCTCGCCGGCCCCACCTGCGTGCAGATGCTGGCCGATCTCGGCGCCGACGTGATCAAGATCGAAAAGCCCGGCAGCGGGGACGACACCCGCGGCTTCGCCCCCCCGCACAGCCCCGGCACCCAGGAAAGCGCCTATTTTGTCGGCGTCAACCGCAACAAACGCTCCGTCACGCTCGATATCGCCAAGCCGGAGGGCCAGCAGCTCGCCCGCGCCCTGATCGCGCAGAGCGACATCCTGGTGGAGAACTTCAAGGTCGGCGCGCTGGCCAAATACGGCCTCGGCTACGACCAGCTGCACGCGGACTTCCCCGGCCTGGTCTATTGCTCCATCACCGGCTTCGGCCAGACCGGCCCCTACGCCCCGCGCCCCGGCTACGACAGCCTGATCCAGGCGATGGGCGGGGTGATGAGCCTGACCGGCGAGCCCGACGGCATGCCGCAGAAAGTCGGCGTGCCGGTGGCCGACCTGTTCGCCGGCCTCTATGGCTGCATCGGCGTGCTCGCCGCCCTGCGCCACCGGGAGGCGACCGGCCAGGGCCAGCAGATCGACATCGGCATGCTCGATACCCACGTCGCCTGGCTCGCCAACCAGGGCATGAACTACCTGGCGACCGGGGAGAACCCGCCGCGGCTCGGCAACCAGCACCCGAACATCGTGCCGTATCAGGTGTTCCCGACCGCGGACGGGCACGTGGTGCTGTCGATCGGCAACGACCCCACCTTCAAGCGCTTCTGCGAGGCCTTCGCGCTGACCCACCTGCTGGAGGACGCGCGCTTCGCCACCAACGCCGCCCGCGTCACCCACCGCCAGCTGGTCACCGACACGCTCACGCCGGTGCTGGGCGCGCATCCCACCGCCTGGTGGATCGAACGGCTGGAGGCGCTGAAGATCGGCTGCGGCCCGATCAACAAGCTGTCCCAGGTGTTCGCCGACCCGCAGGTGATCGCCCGCGGCATGGTGACCGAACTGGCCCATGGCGCCGGCGTTCCCGTCAAAGTGATTTCCAATCCGGTGCGGCTGTCGGAAACTCCGGTGGACTACCGGCTCGCGCCGCCGCTGCTCGGTGAGCACACCGATGCCGTGCTGGGCGAACGCCTGGGCCTCGATGCCGCCGCGATCGCCGCTCTGCGTGCCCGCGGCGTGATCTGAACCACCGCGCAAGGACCTGCCATGCCCGCTCCGACCAAGGCCGCGATCGAAACCGTGCTCGACTACGCCGACGCCACGCTCGATGCGTCGCGGGAGGCGCTGTTCGACCTGCTGCGGATCCCCTCGATCAGCGCCCAGCCGGACCGCCGCGAGGATTGCCTGCGCGCCGCCGAGCAGGTGCGCGCCAACCTCGCCGCCCTCGGTTTCGCCGCCGAAACGCGCCCGACGAAGGGCCTGCCGGTGGTGGTCGCGCATCATCCCGGCCCGGCCGACTACCGCGGCCCGCATGTGCTGTTCTACGGGCATTACGACGTGCAGCCGGTCGATCCGCTGGACCTGTGGACCTCGCCGCCGTTCGAGCCGCGGGTCGCGAACGGGCCGCACGGCCCGCGCTTCGTCGCCCGCGGCGCGGTGGACGACAAGGGCCAGGTGATGATGTTCCTGTCCGCGCTGCGCGCCTGGCACCAGGCCGGCGGCGGCATCCCCGCCCGCGTCACCGTGCTGCTGGAAGGGGAGGAGGAAGTCGGCAGCGTCAACCTCGAACCCTTCCTGGAAGCGCACAAGGCCGATCTGCAGGCCGATCTGGTGCTGATCAGCGACACCGGCATGTGGGACATCGATACGCCGGCGATCACCACCAGCCTGCGCGGCCTGGTGTTCACCGAGGTGAAGCTGCGCGCCGCGAAGCGCGACCTGCATTCGGGTCTGTTCGGCGGCTCGGCGCTGAACCCGATCAACGCGCTGTGCGCCGCGCTCGGCGGGCTGCACGACGCCGCCGGGAAGATCCAGCTGCCCGGTTTCTACGACGGCGTGCGCGAACCCGACGCTGCGCGCAAAGCGGCGTGGCAGGCGCTGGGCTTCGACGAAGCCGCGTTCCTGGGGGCGATCGGCCTGCGCGTCCCGGCCGGCGAGCACGGCCGCGGCGCGCTGGAGCGGCTGTGGGCCCGCCCGACCGCCGATATCAACGGCATCTGGGGCGGCTACACCGGCGCCGGCGCCAAGACCGTGATCCCGGCCGAGGCCTTCGCCAAGGTCTCCTTCCGCCTGGTGCCCGGCCAGGACCCGGATGCGGTCCTCGACAGCTTCCGCCGCTTCCTGCGCACCCGCGTGCCGGAGGACGCGGAGGTGACGGTCGAAGCCCTCTCCGCCGCGCCGGGGATCGATCTGGCGGCGGACAGCCTGTGGTCGCGCGCCGCGCAGGCCGTGCTGGGCGAGGAATACGGCCGCCCCGCCGTGCTGATGGGCAGCGGCGGATCGATCCCGGTGGTGTCGTCGTTCAAGCGCATCCTCGGCATCGACAGCCTGCTGATGGGCTTCGGCCTGGACGACGATCAGGTGCACAGCCCGAACGAGAAGTTCGAGCAGCGCTGCTTCCACCACGGCATCCGCGCCCATGTCCGCCTGCTGGGCCGCTTCGCCGGCGGGTAGCGCGCCGGGTTGACGAGTCGCGGGCGGCGGGTCAGCCCGCCGGATCGGGGCCGACGCGGACCAGCTTCTTGCCGAAGTTGCGCCCGGCGAGCACGTCGGCCAGCGCTTCCGGGGCGTTCTCCAGCCCCTCGGTCACGTCCTCGCGGTAGCGCAGGCTGCCGTCGATCACCCAGGGCCGGGCGCGGGCGCGCCATTCGGCGAAGCGCTCGGGCTTGTCGGAGACGATCATGCCCTGGATCAGCACCCGCTTGCCGACCACGAAGCCCAGATTGGGGCCAGCGGGGAACTCGGCCGCGTTGTACTGGGAGACCATGCCGCACATCACCACCCGGGCGAACGGGTTGAGCAGCGCGAACACCGCTTCCTGCACCCGGCCGCCGACGTTCTCGAAATAGACGTCGATTCCGTTCGGGCAGGCGGCTTGCAACTCGGCGGTCAGGTCGAGCGCGCGGTGATCGACGCAGTCGTCGAACCCGAGCTCCTCCTGCACGAACAGGCATTTCTCCGCCCCGCCGGCGATGCCCACCACGCGCGCGCCGGCCCGCTTGGCGAGTTGCCCGGCCACCGCGCCCACCGCGCCGGAGGCGGCGGAGATCACCGCCGTCTCCCCGGCTTTCGGCTTGCCGATGTCGGTCATGCCGGAATAGGCGGTGGTGCCCGGCATCCCCAGCACGCCGAGATAATGCGACAGCGGCGGCCCGTGCGGTTCGATCTTGGCCAGCCGGTCGGCCGGGGTGAGCGAGTGGGTCTGCCAGCCGCGCGCGCCGACCACGATATCGCCAGGCGCGAAGCCCGGATCGGCGGAGGCGAGCACCTCGCCCACCGTCTCCCCGGTCATCACCTCGCCCGGCTGCACGGACGGCGCGTAGGACGCCCGGTCCGACAGCCGCCCGCGCATATAGGGGTCGATCGAGAGCCAGATGGTGCGGGTCAGCACCTCGCCCGGTCCCGGCGTGGGGATCGGGTCGGAGCGGAGGTCGAAATCCTCCCGCCGCGGCGCCCCGCTGGGGCGATGGCGCAGCACGAGGGAGAGGCAGGTCTGGGTCTGGGACACGTGGGGGTGCTCCGCGGCGGGAGGCCCCAGGCTACCAGGAGTGGGAAAATCCCCGCAATGTTCCCGCGCCCGACCACCTGCGCCGTGAACGGCCGGCACCTGCAGGCGAGGGAAAGATCATCAGCAGCACTGCGCGTAGCAGGCCCCCGGCTGCCCAGGCGGCATTTATCGCGCCAACCCCGGCGGCAGCGTCCCGTACTGCACCACCGGCTCCGCCGGCGCGGCGGCGGCGCGGACCCGCAGCGCGACCGGCATGACGATCCGCGCCAGCCCGCCCGGAGCGGCGCGCGGCCCCTCGCCGGGGGAGATCACGCGCACCCCGTGTACCGCCGCGACCGCCACCCATCCGCTCGCGGCCAGGCCGCCGGCCGGAGCGGTCGCCATCAGCGCCAGCCGGGTCGCCGCGGCGGGGCCGCCCGCGTCCCAGTCGCGCAGCACCGCCATAAGATAGGGCTGCCCGAGCGCCGGCGTCTGCGAGTGATAGGCCGCCGCCGCCGCCCCCCAATCCCCCAACTTTGTCCGCAGCCGGGCGAGGAACCCCGCCGCGTAGGTCGCGTTGGTCTCGGGGTCGAGCGCCGCCTGCAGGCTGGGAAAGGCATCCGGGTGCGCGCCCAGGTTCACCTGGAAGCAGCCGACGTCGATATTCTCCTGCCCGGCGGCGCGCGCCGCGCGGATCGTCGCCAGCGCGGCGGCGCGGCTCGGCAGCAACGCGCCCTGACCGGCCACATCCACCGCCCAGGGCCAGGGCGCGACATGTCCGGTGGGCGACAGCCGCCCGCTCTCCACCCGCCCGATCGCGAGCAACAGGCCGGAGGGTATCCCGAACGCCGCTTCGGCGGCGCGCCCGGCCTGCTCGCAGGCATCGCCGGGCGCCACGGCGGAGTCTGCCGCGGTGCCCGGCTCGGCGGGCTGCACGAGAACGGGACCGGCCGGACCGGATACGACCGGAACCGCGGCCCGCGCCGGAAGAAGCGGGGCCGCCAGGACGAGCCCGGTCAGGAAAATTGCGGCGAGGCTTGGGATCGCGCCCTGGGCACGGGCGGGCGGTGTGCTGCCCGCCCTCACTTGGGACGCTCCAGGAACCGACCTCTCCCGTATGCGGGAGAGGTGAAGCGGCGTCGGGACGCCGCTCCGGTCGTGGGGCATTGCAGGTAACGGCGCACGTGCTCGGCCGCGACCTCCATCGGAGGGGTCAGACGAGCGCCGCTTCGCGCATCCGCCGCTCCACGAACCCGGCCAGAACGGACGCGTGGCGGACGGGCGCGACGACCGGCGCAGGTTGCACCGGCGCGGCCATCGCCGCGGCGGCCAGCGGCTCGGCCTCCGGCTGCAGCGCGGGGTCCGCCACCTTGTAGCCGCGGCCCCACACGTTCTGCACCAGCGTCGGCAGGCCCACGGCGGCGAGCTTCTTGCGCAGCCGGCAAACGATCACATCTACCGTCTTGAGCTCCGGTTCTTCCTCGGTGCCATACAGATGGTTGAGGCAGGCGCCCTTGGTCAGCGACACGCCGCGCTTCAGCATCAGCAGTTCCAGCAGCGCGTATTCCTTCGGGGTCAGATGCAGCGGCACGCCGTCCACCTTCACCTCCCGGCTGTCGAGCGACAGTTCGAGCGGCCCGGCGCGCAGCGTCGAGTGGCTGTGCCCGCCGCTGCGGCGGATCACCGCGCGCAGCCGCGCCAGCAATTCGTCGATCGGGCAGAGCGCCGTCAGCACGTCGTCCGCGCCGAGATCGAGCGCCTGCACCTTCACCCGCGGATCGGTCGCGACGGTCACGGCCAGCACCGGCGCCTGGCAGCCGGAGGCGCGGATGCGGCGGATCACGTCGATGCCGGCCATGCCATGCAGCTCGAGATCGAGCAGAATGGCGTCGAACCGATAGAGCTTAAGGAACTCAAACGCCTCGGCACCATCCATCGCCGTTTCGCGGTTCACCCCGCGGCGGCGCAGCTCCTGCGCATCCTGTGCGCGCTGGAGGGGCTTGGTTCCGACTTGCAGCAGCAGCATGGCCGTAATCCTTCGGCAGCGACGGCGTGAAGCAGGGGTTAACAAATTGCTAACTCTCACGGGACTTTGATCGCGTCCCCCCCTTGTTCGCCAGTCAGTCAGACGGACTAGGCCGTACGGCCGAGTTGCATTCGCCGGCGCCAGGATGGTGGGTTGCCCCGGCTTGAGGCGTTGGGTGGTCCACACATGGCAGGCAGTCTGACCCCGCGGGTTCGCGGCTCCGCCCCCCGGGACAAGAACCGCGGGACGCGCACCCGCCTCCGGCGGGACCGTCGCGGGGCGGCCGCGCTGATCGCCGCAATCGCCGCGCCGGTGCTGCTGATCTCGGTGGCCATGGGGGTGGAGGTATCGCACTGGGCGACCCGCCAACTCGACTACCAGCGCAGCGCCGATACCGCCGCGCTGGCCGGCGGGGCAGCGCTGGCGCGCAACGACACCCCGGAGCAGGCGGCCAATGCCGCGGCGGATGTCGCGGAACTCAGCGGGATCGCCGGGGGGGCGCGCAGCTGGTCCCAGGCGAGCCTGGTGCTGACCGACAACCTGATCACGGTGACGATCACCAACGGCGTGCACAACAGCGCCGATCCGGCGGTGCTGGTTTCGGTGCAGGGGGCCGTTCCCTTGGTGTTTTCCCGCCTCATCAGCACCGCGACGCAGATCACCCTGGGCGCGCAAGCAATGGCGGAGCTCGGTCCGCAGCCCTGCATCCTGACGCTGGGGGGATCAGGCGCCGGGATAAGCGCGTCCGGCAACGTCACGATGGCGATGCCCGGCTGCGCGATGTATTCGGACAGCAGCATCTCGATGACCGGCACCGTCACCGTCAACGCGGCGGCGCTCTATGCCTCCGGCGGCATCAGGATCGGCAGCAACGTGAACGGCACCGGGACCGCTTCGGCGGTGCAGTACGCCGGGGTGGCGCCGCTCTCCGACCCTTACGCCAGCGACAGCGCGGTGCAGAACGCGCTCGCCAAGGCCAGTTGCGCGCCGACCCAACCTCAGCCGTCCCCAGACAAGAACAATGCGGTCACGCTGACCCCCAATACGTGCTACGGCTCGATCACCATCAGCGGCAGCGAGACGCTGGTGTTCAACGGGGCCGGTCTCTACACGATCAACGGCTCGCTCACCGCCACCGGAAACTCAACCCAGAACACCAGCATCGACGGCGCCGGGATCACCATCGTGAGCACGGGCGCGCTGTCGATCTCGGGCAATTTCAACAACGGGGCGGTCACGCTGACCGCGCCCACGGCCGCCACGGCGCAGAACGGGGCGATCCCGGGCATCCTGTTCGCCAGCGACACCAGCGTGGCGAGTTCGGTGGTGGGCAACGCGCCGATCCCGTTCACCGGCCTGATCTACACGCCCAACGCAACGCTCTCGTTCAACGGCACGCCGACCGCCGCCAGCGGCGGCTGCGACAAGATCATCGCCCGGTCCGTCTCCATGGTCGGCAACGCCGTGCTGGCCTCGGCCTGCTCCAACTACAACCTCAACAGTTTCGGGATCCTGCCGAACAATTCCCTGGTCCAGCTGGTCGAGTAGGAGCATCGCCCCGTCGCGCGGCCGATGTCATCGCGCATCGGCGCCCGGATGCGACGCCGCTTCCCCGCGCGCGGTCGGCACCAGGCTGCGCACGCCGCCGGTCAGGCGCGCGCGCAGCTTGCCGATCCGTCCCACTCCGGCCAGCCGCCGATCGAGGAACGCCAGCGTCGCCGCATCGTCCTCGCTGGTATCGCGCAGCCAGAACAGGACCGTGGCGGCATAGACCGCGGCGAGCGTGGCGCGCTTGGTGTACCAGGACATATCCGCCGCCTGGTCCCCGGCGGCGTGCCAGATCGCATCGACCGTGCGCGCGGTGCAGGCCGCCGCCGTCGCGGCACGGCCCGGCAGGGCGAGTTCGGCGAGCGCCCGGCGCACCGCCTCCTTGTACCGCCGCGTCCGCGCGAGCCGCAGCGCGATCGCCGCCCGCACCCGTCCGCTCAGCCGAAGCCCGGCCATCTCGGGCGCCGCCATGGCGTCCGCCATGCGCCGGTCCTCCAGGTCGCACCAGGCCGCGATCATGTCGGCCGCCCCGCCGGGGAACAGCAGGGCGGCATCGGCCGGATCGGCGCCGATCGCGGCCAGACCGCGGCGCAGCGCGGTCGGCGTCCAGCCGTCGAAGGCGACGTGCTCCAGCATGGCCTCGATCGCCGAGTCCCGCTCGGGGCTGCGCTCGGGCCGGGCGATCATGCGTCGCTCCCGGTCTGCCGCTGAGCCTGAGCCTGGGCTTGAGCCTGGGCCTGGGCCTCGGCCGCGCGGTGCAGTTCCTCGGTGAAGCCGAACAGGCGGAAATCCTGCATGCGCATCGGATAGAGGATCCCGTCCAGATGGTCGTACTCGTGCTGCACCACGCCGGCATGGAAGCCGCTCACGACCCGTTCGATCGGGTTTCCTTCCAGATCGACGCCGCGATAGCGGATGCGCGGCGCGCGCGGGACCGCGGCGCGCAGGCCGGGGATGGACAGGCAGCCTTCCCAGCGGAGCACCCGCTCCTCGGTCAGGAACGCGATCTCGGGGTTGATCAGGACCGTGTTGGACTGCGGCAGGTCCTCCGGGTCGTCCTCGCGGCGGGCGCCGGGGACGCGGAAGACGAACAGGCGCAGCGGCACGTGCACCTGCGGCGCGGCAAGGCCGACGCCGGGCGCGTCCTCCATCGTCTCCATCATATCCGCGACCAGGCGGCGGATTTCGGGCGCGCCGGGGTCCGCCACCGGGTCGCAGCGGCGGAGCAGGACGGGATGGCCCATGCGGGCGATCTTCAGGACGGCCATGACATCTTCCGGGTTGGGGCAGAGCCTCAGATTGGGGAGGAGCGGGCGGAGCGCAATTGGCGTTTGGCGGGCCGCGACCGCCGTGTTATAGGCCGCTTCCCCGCGTCGGGACACCGGCGGCGGAGGGTTATTCGCGTCCCCGATGGGCGGGGGCGCACGGGCAAGAAGGAGCTGGCGGCCAAGTGCAAGTTCTGGTGCGTGACAACAATGTCGATCAGGCGCTGAAGGCGCTCAAGAAGAAGATGCAGCGGGAAGGGATCTTCCGCGAGATGAAGCTGCGCCGGCACTTCGAGAAACCGTCCGAGCGGCGCGCCCGCGAGGCAGCCGAGGCCGTCCGCCGCGCCCGCAAGATCGAGCGCAAGCGGCTGGAGCGCGAGGGGTTCTGACGCGCCGGCAGCCGCACGCGCGCGGCTGCCCTGGCGTCGCGGCGAGAAGACCCCGGCCGCGGCGCGGCCGGATCATCCCGGCGCGCCCGCCCTCGACCGCGCCCGCCCTCGACAGCGCCCGCCCTCGACAGGGGGATCGGTCCCCCACATCCGATCAGTTCCGTGAAGCATGCGCCGGCGTCGGTCGGCCCGCCCGGTCGCCGGCGTGTCGCGCGCGCTGTCCGCGCAGCCGCCGCGGCGGGGCCGGGAACGACCTGATTTTCTATCGTGCCCAGAACGACATGGTCGTCGTGCTCCGTATCCTCCAGGGAGCGATGGACGACCGCGCGACCACGCTCACCCGCTGGCCAGCGCGCGCTTCAGCGCGTCGTTCACCAGCGCCGGATTGCCCTTGCCGGCCATCGCCTTCATCACCTGGCCGACGAAGAACCCGAACAGCTTGTCCTTGCCGGCGCGATATTCCGCCAGCTTGTCGGCATTCGCCGCCAGCACCGCGGCCACCGCCGCGTCGATCGCGCCGGTATCGGTCACCTGGCGCAGGCCCTTCGCTTCGATGATCGCCCCCGGGTCCTGGCCGGTGTCCACCATCGCCTCGAACACCTCCTTGGCGATACGGCCGTTGATCGTGCCGTCCGCCATCAGGCCGAGCAGCGCGCCGAGCTGGGCGGCCGCAACCGGCGGATCCTCGATCGTGCGCCCGGTGCGGTTCAGCGCGGCGAAGAAATCCCCCATCACCCAGTTGGCCGCCAGCTTGGCGTCCCGGCCCTTCGCCACCGTCTCGAAGAAATCCGCGGTGGCCTGCTCGGCCACCAGCACCGCGGCGTCGTACGGCGGCAAGGCGTAGTCGCGCACGAAGCGGGCGCGCTTGGCGTCCGGCAGTTCCGGCAGCCCGGCCTTCAGCGTCGCCACCCAATCCTCGTCCAGCACCAGCGGCAGCAGGTCGGGGTCGGGGAAGTAGCGATAGTCGTGCGCGTCCTCCTTGCTCCGCATCGACCGCGTCTCGCCGCGCGCGGGATCGTAGAGCCGGGTTTCCTGCTGCACGGTGCCGCCCTGCTCCCACACGTCGATCTGGCGCAGCGCCTCCGCCTCGATCGCCTGCATGACGAAGCGGATGGAGTTGACGTTCTTGATCTCGCAGCGGGTGCGGAACGGTTCGCCCGCCTTGCGCACGGACACGTTCACGTCCGCCCGCATCGAGCCTTCGTCCATGTTGCCGTCGCAGGTGCCGAGGTAGCGCAGGATCGAGCGCAGCTTGCGCAGATAGGCGCCGGCTTCCTCGGGGCTGCGCAGGTCGGGTTCGCTGACGATCTCCATCAGCGCCACGCCGGCGCGGTTGAGGTCGATAAACGACTTC
>JAJZVS010000105.1 GCA_021845555.1 Pseudomonadota bacterium | reverse complement strand
TCAGCACCGGCTCGGCCAGCGCCGCCTCCTCCTCGCGGTATTCCGCGCAGGTCACGGCCAGATCGGGGATGCGCAGATTGGCGTCCGAGCGCACGCGGGGGATCACGCCCGGGGTGGTCACCACGCCGCACGGGCCGCCGCGCCCGGACAGGTGGTTGCCCAACAGCCGGCCGAGTTCGTTCTGGATCGCCCCATGCGTGCGGCTCGCTAACGGCAGCATGCGCGGCATTTCCGTTCGACCGGTCGGGCCGGGTCTTTCCCCGTCGGCCGCAGCACCGCGGCTAACGCTTGGACCAGTTCGTCTTGAGGAGCGAGATCACGAAATAGACGGCGAACTCTACGGCCAGGGCGTCGATGCGGGTGTGCCCTTTCACATAGAGGCCGGTCAGCCCCATCGCGGTGACAAACGCGATACTGAGCGCCCAGCCTTGCCATCTGATCGGGATCTGGTTGCCGCTGCCCCAGCGCGGGGGATCGAACCAGGCCCGCGAGGAGGTGTCCTCCATCGGCTTTGCGACGTCGTCGTCCATCGGCTCTGACCTCCATGCCGGCACAGATCGGAAGTGCACCGGTCGATCGGTGCGGCCGGGCACCAAGCCGGCTGCGTGACGCTATCACGAGGGCCGGCGCAGGATAAGCGCAATCAGATCCGCAGCGCCGGGTCCGGCACCGCTGATCGCCGGCCTGCCCACGCCGCCGCCGAAGCGGAAGGCGGAACCTGCGTCCCGCTCCCGCACCGTCTTCGCAGCCCCCGGCCCTCGGGCTACCGTCGCCCCTCCGCCAAGGGAGGGGAAAATGCCGCTGTCCGGTCTGCGCGTGATCGACCTCACCCGCGTGCTGTCCGGCCCGTTCTGCACCATGCTGCTCGGCGATCTCGGCGCCGACGTGGTGAAGATCGAGCCGCCGGAGGGCGATTCCGTCCGCCGCCAGGGCGCGGTCCGGGACGGGCTGTCCTGGTATTTCGCCGCGTTCAACCGCAACAAGCGCGCGCTGCGCCTCGATCTGAAACGCCCCGAGGCGTGCGACGTGCTGGCCCGGCTGATCGCCGGCGCCGACGTGCTGGTGGAGAATTTCCGCCCCGGCGTGCTGGCCCGCCTCGGCTTCGACGCAGACCGCCTGCGCGCGCTCCACCCCAGCCTGGTCGTGTGCAGCATCAACGGCTTCGGCGGCACGGGTCCCTATCGCGACCGCCCGGCGTTCGACTTCATCGCCCAGGCGCTGAGCGGGTTCATGAGCATGAACGGCATGGCCGACGGGCCGCCGCTGCGCTCCGGCCTGCCGGTCTCCGACCTGATCGCCGGCCTCTATGCCGCGCTCGCCATCGCCGCTGCCGCGCCGCGGGCACGCGCGAGCGGGCAGGGGGAACGGATCGAGGTCAGCCTGACCAACGCGATGGCGAGTTTCCTGTCCTATGCGGCGGCCAACTACCTCGCCACCGGCACCGCGCCGGCACGCGGCGGCAACGACCATCCGATCGCCGCGCCCTATGGCGTGTTCCCGACCCGGGACGGCGAACTGGCGCTGGCGATCCCCGACGATGCATTCTTCGCGCGGTTGGCGGCGGCGCTCGGGGCGCCCGCTCTTGCGCGTGATCCGCTGTATGCCACCAACGCCGCGCGGGTGGCGAACCGCGCGCGCATCAACGCGATCGTCGGCGGACGGCTCGCCGGGGAAACGACGGCGCATTGGGTGACGCTGCTGAACGCCGCCGGCGTCCCCTGCGGGCCGGTTGCCACCGTCGCCGAGGCGCTGAGCGACCCGCAACTGATGGCGCAGGAGATGGTGCTGGACGTTCCGCATCCCGGCCACGGCACGGTGCGCATGCTGGGGTTTCCGATGAAACTGGAACGCCACCCCTGCCGCGTGCGCCGCCCCGCGCCGGAACCGGGGGAGCACGCCGAGGAAATCCTCGCCGAAGCCGGCTATACGCCGGACGAACGCACCGCGCTCCGCGCCGCCGGGGTGCTGTAGGGAGACGACCGCATGGCCACCGCCCCGCTGCTCGCCGAACTGCCGGAGGATCAGGCCACCGGCCGGATCGCGGAGATCTATGCGGAGATCCGCTGTTTCTCCGGCGTGACCTACGTGTCCTCGCTGCAACGCCACCTGGCGACCTTTCCGGGGATGCTGGAATGGGCCTGGGCGGCGCTGCGCCCGGCGATGACGGCGGGCGCGATCCAGGAAGCGGGCTGGCGGCTCGCCGGGGCGGCGCGGCTCCCGCCTGCCGCCCCGGTGCCGGCGGCGACGTTGTTTGAATGGGAGATCGACGCCGCGTCGCTCGCCGCTATCCGCGCCGCGGCGGAAACCTTCGCGCGTGTGGCGCCGGTCAATCTGGTGATGGGCGCTTGCCTGAAGCGGCTGCTGGCAGGCGAACGCCCTGCAGGGGACGGCTTCCCCACCGGCTGGACGCCGCCGCCGCCGCTGCCCGCGGTGCCGGCCACGCTCGATCCGGCGTCGCTCGATCCGGCGCGGCGCGCGGTGCTGATGCGGCTCGCCACCACGGTTGGGGAGACGCCGTTCGTGCCGGGCCTCTATCGCCAGTTCGCGCATTGGCCGGGGCTGTTGCAGTGGCTGGCGGATACGCTCGCCCCACGCTTCGTCGCACCCGAGACGCTCGCCGCCGGGGAGGCGTTCCGCGCCGCGGCGCGCGCGGCGGCGCAAGGGATCGTGGCGCATCTGCCGCCGCTCGCCAGCGCGCCGCCGGCCGATGGGCGGACGCTGGCCGGCATCGGCGCGGCGATCGACCGTTACGGCCAGACCAGCCCGGAAATGGCGCTGTTCGGCCGCCTGATCCTCGACGCGCTGCCCGAGCGGACCGGCTGACGATGGCGGGCGCGTTCCAGATTTGTCGGGACGACCTGTCGGGCGCGGCCACCCGGGCGCTGCTCGCGCTCCATCTGTCCGGGATGCACGCAAATTCGCCGCCCGGCAGCGTGTTCGCGCTCGACCTGTCGGGGCTGTTGGCGCCGGAGGTGACCGTCTGGTCCGTGCGGGAAGGGGAGGCGGTCGTCGGCATCGGCGCCCTCAAGGCGCTCGGGGACGGCAGCGGAGAGCTGAAGTCGATGCGGACGCATCCCGACCATCTGCGCCGGGGTGTGTCGGCGCTGCTCCTCGAGCACATCATCGGAACCGCCCGCGCGCGCGGCATGCGCCGGCTGTATCTGGAGACCGGCAGCGGGCCCGCCTTCGCGCCGGCGCTCGCACTCTACCGCCGGCGCGGCTTCGTCGATGGCGAGGCGTTCGCGGATTACGTCAGGAGCGACTTCAACCAGTTCCTGGTTCTCGTTCTCTGAACCGCAACGCCTAGCCCGGATTTCTCACAGGATCGCGGCGCGATGGCGAAGGGATTTGTCGTGTCAGGGGTTTTGCGCGACGCGCCCGATACAGGCCGTATTGGCAAGGAGCGCAAAGCCCCTGACGCGGCAAAGACCGAGCCAGCGCCCGCGCAGACTGTGAGAAATCCGGGCTAGCCCCGCGCCGCGCCCCGCTCGTACCACCCGCGCGAGGCGCGGACGATATGCACCACGGTCAGCATCACCGGCACCTCCACCAGCACGCCCACCACGGTGGCGAGCGCCGCCCCCGACTGGAAGCCGAACAGCGCGATCGCCGCCGCCACCGCGAGTTCGAAGAAGTTCGACGCCCCGATCAACGCCGACGGCCCGGCCACGCACCATTCGGTGCCGACCGCGCGGTTCACCAGATAGGCCAGCCCGGCGTTGAAATAGACCTGCACGATGATCGGGATCGCCAGCAGCAGGATCACCAGCGGCTGGGCGATGATCTCCGCCCCCTGCAACCCGAACAGGATCACCAGCGTCGCCAGCAGCGAAACGAGCGAGACCGGCCCAAGCCGGCGCAGCGTGCGCGCCAGCGCCGCCGCCCCGCCGGCGGCCAGCAGCGACCGCCGCCACAGCTGCGCCGCGATTACCGGCACGACGATATAGAGCACCACCGACAGCAGCAGCGTGTTCCACGGCACCGTGATCGACGACAGGCCGAGCAGCAGACCGACGATCGGCGCGAACGCCACCACCATGATGGTATCGTTCAGCGCCACCTGGCTGAGGGTGAAATGCGGCTCGCCATCGACCAGATTGGACCACACGAACACCATGGCGGTGCAAGGCGCGGCGGCCAGCAGGATCAGCCCGGCGATGTAGCTGTCGATCTGCGCCGCCGGCAGCCACGCGCGGAACAGATGGCCGATGAACAGCCAGGCGAGCAGCGCCATGGAGAACGGCTTCACCAGCCAGTTCACCCCCACGGTGGTGGCGGCGCCGCGCCAGTGCCGGCCGACCTCGGCCAGCGCGCGGGGATCGATCTTCAGCAGCATCGGCACGATCATCAGCCAGATCAGCACCGCGACCGGCAGGTTCACCTGCGCCACGGTCGCCTCGCCGATGGCGCGGAACACCCCCGGCATGAACTGGCCGAGGCCGATGCCGGCGACGATGCAGAGCGCCACCCACAGGGTGAGGAACCGCTCGAACAGGTTCATCGGCGCGGCGCGGGGCGGGGCGACGGTGTCCGCGCTCATGCCGCGACCCTCCGCGCGGCAAGGCCAGACGGCAGCAGCAGCGTGATCGACAGGCAGATGGCCAGCATGATCGCCGATCCCCACAAACACGCTTCCATGCCGCCCACCTCGGTCAGCAGGCCGGACAACATGATCCCCATCAGCCGTCCGGCCGCATTGGCGGCGTAGTAGAACCCGACGTCCTCGGCCGCCTTCTCCGACCCCGCGTACGCCAGAATCAGGTACGAGTGCAGCGAGGAGATCACCGCGAAGACGAAGCCGAACACCAGCAGCCCGACCACCAGCACCAGATCGTGCCGCGGTATGCCCGGCATGGAAAGCAGCAGCGCCAGCACTATCGGAATCACCGTCAGGATGCCGCCCCAGAGCCGCGCCGCGGGGACTTCCCGGCTCAGCCCGTCGCTGCTCCGCGTGACCACCATCGGGGCCAGCGCCTGCACCGCGCCGTAGCCGATGGTCCAGGCGGCGACGAAGCCGGCCACCTGCATGTATTGCCAGCCGTACCCATACAGGAACACCGGCAGCCCGACCACGAACCACACGTCGCGCGAGCCGAACATGAACACGCGCGCCGCGGCGATCAGGTTGATGGCGCGGGTCTTGGCGAACAGCTCGCGGAAGCTCTTGGACGATTTTGCCTTCCCCAGTTCGCGCGGCAGCAGCGCCGCCGCGCCCACCAGCACGAGGGCCAGCATCCCGGCCATCAGCCACAGCGCCGGGCGGAACCCCACCATCTGCAACAGGAACCCGCCGATGAAGAACCCCGCCCCCTTGGTGGCGTTCTTCGATCCGGTGAACCACGCGACCCAGCGGAACAACTGCCCCATGTCCTGCGTCGACGACGCCTTGATCGCGCTTTTCGACGACGTCTTGGTGAGGTCCTTCGCCACCCCCGCCACGCCCTGCGCCAGCACCACCCACGCCACCGACGCCACCGCGCCCCAGGACGGTTGCAGCGCCGACAGCATGAGCAAGCCGCCGATCTGCAGGATCTGCCCGCTCATCAACATGCGCGGAATGCCGTAGCGCGAGGCCAGCCAGCCGCCGCCGGCATTGGCGAAGATGCCCGCCGTCTCATACAGCAGGAACATGAAGGCCAGCACGAACGGCGTGTAGCCCAGGCTGTAGAAATGCAGCAGCACCAGCATGCGCAGCGCGCCGTCGGTGATGGTGAACAGGAAATATGCGGTCGTGACGATCGCGTAGTTGCGGACCCCGGATGACATCACACCCCTCGCGCGATCACGATGTTGGCGAGGTCCACCATGCGGCAGGCATAGCCCACCTCGTTGTCGTACCACGCATAGACCTTCAGCAGCGTGCCGTCGGTGACCAGCGTGCTCGGGCCATCGACGATCGCGCTGCGCGGATCGTTGACGTAGTCGGCGGAGACCAGCGGACGCGCCTCGAACCCGAGGATGCCGGCGAGCGGTCCGGCCGCCGCCTCCCGGAACAGCGCGTTGACCTGCTCGGCCGAGACCGGGCGCGCCATCTCGAACACGCAATCGGTCAGGCTGGCATTCAGCACCGGCGCGCGCACCGCGTGGCCGTCCAGCTTGCCCTTCAGGTCGGGATAGATCAGCGCGATCGCGGTGGCGCTGCCCGTGGTGGTGGGCGACAGCGACAGCATCGCCGAGCGCGCCCGCCGCAGATCCTTGTGCGGCGCGTCGGTCACCACATTGGTGTTGGTCGGATCATGAATGGTGGTGATCTGGCCGTGGCTTATGCCGATCGCCTCGTGCAGCACCTTCACCACCGGCGCCAGGCAGTTCGTGGTGCAGGAGGCCGCGGTCAGCAGCCGATGCGCGCGCGGGTCATACAGGTGGTCGTTGACGCCCACCACGATGTTCAGCGCGCCGCCGTCCTTCACCGGCGCCGCCACGATCACCCGCTTCACCCCGCGCGCGAAATACGCATCGAGCTGCGCGGTCTTCACGAACTTGCCGGTGCATTCCAGCACGATGTCGCAGCCGAGATCGCCCCAGGCGACATCCTCCGGGTTCGGCGCGGCGCTGAAGCCGATGCGGCGGTCGCCGACATGCAGCGCGCGCTCGTCCTCGGCGGCGATACGCGCGCGCCAGGGGCCGTGCACGCTGTCGAATGCGAGCAGATGCGCCGCGGTGGCCGCGCCGCCCTTCACCTCGTTCACATGCACCACGTCCAGCCGGTTGGCCGCGCGCGGATCGTCCTCCGGGCGGTAGATCCCGCCCATGGCCGCCCGCAGCGCGAGCCGGCCGATCCGCCCCATGCCGTTGATGCCGACGCGCATGTTCAGCGCCCCCCCGCCGTCACCGGTTCCCTGCCGCCGCCGATGTCGTCCAGCCGCCGCTTCAGCGCCAACCGATCGAGCGAGGCGAAGGACAAGGCAACGAAAATCCTGAGCCGCCGTTCCAGCCCGGCATAAAGCTCGTTCAGCAGCGCGGCCCGTTCCAGGTCGCTGCCGGTGAACTTGGCGGGGTCGGGCAGCGGCCAGGCGCCGGTGACCACCAGCCCGCCGAAATCGGGGCAGGCGGGGCCGTCCAGCGCGTCGCACAGCGTGATGACGAAATCCATCCGCGGCGCGTTCGGGCCGGTGAATTCGTGCCAGGACTTGCTGCGCAGGCCCGTCGTGTCGTGGCCGAACGCGCGCAGCTTCGCCAGCACCTCCGGATTCGGGTCCGGGCCGGGGTCGGCGCCGGCGGACCAGGCGCGGAAGCGCTGGCCGCCGAGCCGCTTCAGGATCGCCTCCGCCATGATCGAGCGGGCGGCGTTGTGCCGGCACAGGAACAGCACGTTGAAGGCGGCGGTCATGCCGTGGTCCTCGTCTGGCAGGGGGGGCAGCAGGCGGGCGATGTCGCCGCACAGTTCGGGCCGGCCGCCGCAGCAGGTTTCGGTGAGGAAGCCGAGCAACTGGCGGATGCCGGCGACCCGCACGGCATGGATGATCTGCCGTCCCTGGCGGGTGGCCTGGGTCAGGCCGGCGCGTTCCAGCGCGGCGAGGTGGAAGGAGGTGGTGGAGGCGGGCAGCCCCAGGCTGGCGGCGAGGTCCCCGGCCGGCAGGCCGCTGGGGCCGGCCGCCATGAGCAGGCGGACCAGGCGCAGCCTTGTCTCCACGGACAGGGCGGCGAAGGCGGCGGCGGCTTCCAACGGTTCCATGTTTCCAGTATGGCGGAAATGATGGGGCGCGCAAGGGGGGCTTGATCTGAAATCCGACCCTCGATCCGGAGCGATCAGCCAACCGACCCGGTCGCGCCTCGGGCAGCGGGGGTTCGGGCGCCCGGTTGCGGCCCGTTACCAAACTCCTGGCAGGAGCCGGTAGCGCGTGCGGCTTGCATACGCGTCGTAGCCCGGGAGCTCGGCCCCGAGCAGGCGATCCTCCAGGCTGGTGCGAACCACCAGCAGCGCGGTCGCCAGCGCGGCCGGCAGCAGAGCCCACCAGGAGGCGAGCGCAAGCGGAATCCCGATGAACAGCGCGATCGCCGCGCTATAGCCGGGATGGCGGACGACCCTGTAGGGACCGGAAGTGATGACGCGCTGTGCGCGTTCCGTCTGGATACGCACGCCCGGCTCGAAGAACGGATTGACGGCTTGCGCCCAGGCCGTGATCGCGACCCCGCCGATCAGGAGGATGTAGCCGGTCGCGACGACCCAGGGCGGCACGTCGGACCAGCCCATGCGGCCTGGTAGTGGTCGAGGACCGCCGCCACGACTGGCACATTCTCAAGCTAGTCGCTGAGGGAGAATATGAATGGGAAAGCCGTATCGATTTTCGGCGTAACCGAATGGCCGACTACTCCCACATTGCGGTGATTGGGAGATTCCTGCTCCTTCAAACGACCTCGCTGTATTATCTGACAGGCGATAAGTCCGAGATGATTCTGGACAGCCTTCCCACATGCGCGCGGGCCCAGCCCGTATCAAAACTGAAGCAGGCCATGGCAGCACCGAATGTTCTTGTGCTTAAACCATCGAAATTAATCGGCTTCCCTGAAAACTGGCGATGAACCTCGTTACTAAGAATACTGTTGAGCCATTTTCCCTTGAAGATAAGAGAGAGTGAATTTCTCTTTTTCATCCGGGCAATGGTTTTTTCAATACGAGCGAACTCACGGTTGAATTCGCTCTCCGAGAGGCCTGATTTTGTTGCGAGCCTCGCCTTAAATCTCGTATATGCCGTGATGTCGGTTTCCCCTGTTGATGCTGAATGAACCTGAGACGGTCTACCGTATCCACACCCACAGTCCAAATCGAAAAGGGCACTAAAAACGCACAGCCTGAGCCAATGCTCCCATTGCGTTGCCTTCGCTTCGACCCAGGATGCCGCGTTGCGGTAGCTTGGAGATATTTCCTCGATGTCGGTGTTAAGGCCGATAGCAAGCGCACGAACTAAATCGCAATCACGAAGGATATGCGCCTCCAAATCATATAAAGCCGTGTAGAAGATGTGATCTGACCGCAGGCGGCGCCGCTTGAGGTCGTCGACATCCTTGTCAAGGAAAAAAACGCAGGCGAACGATTTTCCTTTGAAATTCGAGGTTAGCAATCGCTTCTTCCGCATAACGCCAAATGTCTGAATCAGAGCCGCTTTCCCTCCTGTTCCAGTAATCTCTTCGATACGATAAAGTTCGTAAGTCTTCTCTCCAGCAGGCTGTGCCCGCCGAACAAGTTCTGAATATACGTACGGATCGCACGAGCGGCCCTCGCAATAGGCAAACATTATCCTGGTTGACATCTGTATCGCACGAAAGTGGGCCTTATAATCGTGCCTTGGTCGATTACTCACGGAATTTCCTTGCATTTTCAGACTCGAAAAATCTTATCGTCGTCGATGTCAGCCATGACTTCTGGGGAGTGTGTTGCAAGAATAAGCTGACAATCTGGATTGAGTGAGTGTATGTTCCTAATAAGCTCTCTTTGCCAATCTATATGCATTGAAAGCTCCGGCTCTTCGATTAGGAGCGTGTTCTCCTGCGCATACATCGCAGCAACAAGAATTCTGATTAGGTGCTTCTCGCCTGAAGATAGCCTCGCAAGTCCTATATCAGCCTTGCTATCAGTTTGTACCATTATTTTGGGGCCGTCGAAAGACAGGGATTTTCCGGTTAGAAAGAGCCGCCGAACGAGATCAGAAAGCTGTTGGATAGGCTTCATCTCTGACTCGATTTGGGCTTCGACAATGTCGATGCGATTAACGATCTGCCGCAGTTTACCGTCTTGAGTATAACGTCGAACAAAGCTCTCCTTCGACCCAAGAGCCTGCCTCACCTGCTTATCCGCTTGTCTCCTCAGGAAGCTCGCCATCCGCTCGAAGGCTCTGTCTGCATCCAAAACCTGACCGTTCCCTCGCTTAACGGCACTGCGCCGCGGCGTTTCGGGATCAGGCGTCAGAACGTCAACGAAGATTCTCTGTAAGGCATCTTGCTGAATGCTACGAACCCGCCCTAATATCTCCCCATATTTTGTACTCCACAATTCTTGCAATGAATTAGCGAAGGCTTGGTCTAGAGACTCCTCTGGTGTCAATTGGGCCTTCCTTACCAACTGGCCGTTGACGTGCATGTAACCGCTGCCAGAAAACTGACCTCCACCTTCCATATACAATCTACTTGTGGGAAGGTATATATGCCGCCATCGTCTGTGCGGAGGCGCCCCGATAGTACGAAGGCTTGGCCGTGTTTCCCAACGACCATCCTTCTGTGTTGCAGTGCCCGGGGGGGGGGCCATAATAACAGGTCATCATCCGTTTTCGGCGAGGCCTTTAACGTCACTCTGACAACGGGGTCTGACTCAGGTCTTTGGTAAAGCAAGTCGAGGGATTTTTTATATGCCATCG
>JAJZVS010000104.1 GCA_021845555.1 Pseudomonadota bacterium | reverse complement strand
CGCTCGATATGTTCCCGCGAGGTCGGGCTGCCCACCTCCTCGTCCGGGGTCAGCAGCAGGGTGATCGGGCGCGGCGTGGCGATGCCCTGGCGCAGCAGCGCGCACAGCACCCTGGTGGCGACGAAGCTGCCCGCCTTCATGTCGAAGATGCCCGGCCCGTGCGCCTTGCCGCCATCCACCCAGTAGGGCATCGAATCGAGCGTGCCGGGCGGCCAGACCGTATCCAGATGCCCGGCGATCAGCACGCAGCGGTCGTCGGTGCCGGTCGTTCGGGCGGGCGTGCGGGCGATCAGCGTGTCGGCGAACCCGTCACGGCCGGGAATGCGGGTGAGCTCGGCCCCGGCGGCGGCAAGGTCGGCCGCCGCGAGGTCCATCAGCCGGTTCACCATCTCGGGATGGGTGGTCGGCGTCTCCTGGCGCACCCAGTGCGCGAGGTCGTCGAGCAGGGCTTCGGAACTCGGGATCTCGGTCTGGGGCATGCGCGGCTCCGGCAGGGGGCAAGCGGTCCTGTTTCCGCCGAACGCCCCCGCCTGTCCACCGTGTGCCGCCGTCAGGCCCCGTTGTTGTCCGGGGCCGGCGCCAGCGTCACCCAGGCGATACCCTGGCGCAGGATGCCGAGTTCGCGCGCCGCCGCGACCGATAGATCGATCAGCCGGTGGTGGAAGGACGGCAGCCGGTCGTTGATGACCACGACGACGGAACGGCCGGTGCGCCGGTCCGTCACCCGCACCCGGCTGCCGAACGGCAGCGAAGGAGAGGCGGCGGTCAACGCCATCGGGTTGAAGCGCGCGCCGGAGGCGGTGCGCAGCCCCTGGTGGCGCGAGCCATAGTAGGAGGCGATGCCCACCCGCTCGGTCCGCACCGCCGGGCGATGGCCGGCGCGCGGATGCGCCGCGGCCAGATGCGGCAGGGCGAGCGCGCCCAGCAACAATATGCCACCGAAGCGGTGCCGCCGGGCCCATGCATGTAATCGCAGCAGCGCGGATGGGATTGCCCCATTTCTGCCATCAACCCGACAAGATCGTGCCGTCGTTGCCGCACCCCACCCGGAATACCCCAGACCAACGGGTCCGGAACGATCTGGCGAGATTGGCATAACGCCATGGTTTGTCTGGTAGAATTTCATACAGGATTAGCCTTGTACAGTGAGTGCCGCAAAATCGAGGGTAGTCTTGCTGGACCAGGACCTACAATGCAACCCTAATGTTGATTTAGCGTGAATCCCCGCCGCGGTTCGCCTTGGCAATCGCCCCGCTTCGGTTCCCTTCGCCGGCGGTTTTCGCTATCCCGCCGGGCGTATGCGCATTCTGTTCATCACCGCGACCAGGGTGGGTGATGCGGTCCTGTCCACCGGCCTGCTCGACCACCTGATCCGCCGCTATCCGGACGCGCGCTTCACCATCGCGTGCGGGCGCGTGGCGGCGGAGGTGTTCGATCGCATGCCGGGGCGGGAGCGCACGCTGATCATCGACAAGCGGCCCTGGGACCTGCACTGGCCGGCCCTGTGGCTCCAGGCGGTGGCGCGGCGGTGGGATCTGGTGGTCGATCTGCGCGGCTCGGCCCTCGCCTATATGGTCCGCGCCGGACGGCGGGCGGTGATGCGCCGCCGCTCGGGACCCAAGATCGCCCAACTGGCCGCCGTGCTCGGCCTCGATCCGCCGCCCTTGCCGGTGGCCTGGATCGGCGCGGAGGACCGCGCCCGCGTCGCCGCCCTGCTGCCCGAGCGGCGGATTGCCGGCCGCCCGATCCTGGCGCTCGGCCCCACCGCCAACTGGGCGCCCAAGGTCTGGCCCGCGGAGCGCTTTGCCGGCCTCGCCCGCGCGCTCGCCGCCGGCGCGCTGCCCGGCGCGGTCCCGGTGGTGCTCGGCGGGCCCGGCCCGGCCGAGGCGGCGATGGCCGCCCCGCTGCTCGCCCTGCTGGGGGAAGCGATCGACCTGACCGGGCGGCTCAGCCTGCCCGAGGCGGCGGCCTGCCTGCAGCGCGCGGCGCTGTTCGTCGGCAACGACTCTGGCCTGATGCATCTGGCCGCGGCGGCGGGGGCGCCGACGCTCGGCCTGTTCGGGCCGACGCCGGCGGCGGAATACGCCCCCTCCGGCCGCCGCGCCGCCGCGGTGCTGGCCACGGGGCCGGCGATGGCGGACCTGACGGAGGCGACGGTGCTGGCGGCGGCCGAGCGGCTGCTGGCGACGGAGCGTGAGGCCCCGGCGCTGGTGGCCGGCGAGGCCTGAAGGGCCGGCCCGTCCGTCCCTACCGCAGGTGGCAGGCGGCCAGCCGACCGTCGGCCAGCGGGCGCAGCTTCGGGGTTTCCTCCCGGCAGCGCGCCACCGCGATCGGGCAGCGCGGGTGGAACGCGCAGCCGGACGGCGGGTCGATCGCGCTCGGCACCTCGCCTTCCAGGATCGGGCGGGTGCGGCGGGCGCGCGGATCGGGCAGCGGCGCGGCGGCCAGCAGCGCCTCGGTATAGGGATGCGCCGGCGCGGCGAACAACGCGTCCCGGTCGGCCAGTTCGACGATACGGCCAAGATACATCACCGCGATGCGATCGGCGACATGCTCCACCACGCCGAGATCGTGGGAAATGAACAGATAGGCCAGGCCGAACTCCGCCTGCAGGTCGAGCAGCAGGTTCAGCACCTGCGCCTGCACCGAGACGTCGAGCGCGGAGACCGGCTCGTCGGCGACGATCAGGCGCGGCCGCAACGACAGCGCCCGCGCAATCCCCAGCCGCTGGCGCTGCCCGCCGGAGAACTCGAACGGCCGCCGGTCCATCAGATCGGCGCGCAGACCCACGTGCGAGAGCAGGTCGGCCGCCTTCTCCCGCCGCGCCGCCGGCGTCAGCGGCGTGTAGTTCTCAAGCGGTTCGGTGACGATCTCGCCGGCTGTGAGACGCGGATTGAGCGAGGCGAACGGGTCCTGGAACACCATCTGCACGCGCTGGCGAAACGGGCGCAGCGCGGCCGGTCCGAGATGGGTGACGTCGGTGCCCTCGATCAGGATCCGCCCCGCCGAGGGTTCGAGCAGCCGCAGCACCAGCCGCCCAAGGGTCGATTTGCCGCAGCCTGATTCGCCGACGATGCACAAGGTCTCGCCCGGCCGGACGGTGAAGCTCACGTCCTCCACCGCGCGCAACTGCTTCGTCTGCTGCCGCAGGAAGCCACGCGTGATCGGGAACCGCTTGCTCAGTCCCTCGGCGGCCAGAATGGGCGCGGTTGATTCGCTCATGCGGCCTCGGCGTGGATGCAGGCGACACGATGGCCGGGGGCGATCGCCCGCAACGGCGGCGGCGCGGCGCGACAGGCCTCGGTCGCCAGCGCGCAACGCGGCGCGAAGGTGCAGCCGGGCTGCGGCGCGGTCAGGCTCGGCACCACGCCGGGGATTTCCGGCAGCCGATGCCGCCGCCGGTCCGCCCCGCGCGGGGCCGAGGCCATCAGCCCGCGCGTGTAGGGATGCGCCGGATGATCGAACAGCGCCTCGACCGTGGCTTCCTCCACCACCCGCCCGGCATACATCACGATCACCCGCTGGCAGGTTTCCGCCACCACGCCGAGATCGTGCGTGATCATCAGGATCGCCGCGCCGGTGCGTTCCTTCAACTCCAGCATCAGCCGCAGGATCTGCGCCTGAATCGTGACATCGAGCGCAGTGGTCGGTTCGTCGGCGATCAGCAGCTTCGGCGTGCAGGCGAGCGCCATTGCGATCATCGCCCGCTGGCGCATCCCGCCCGAGAACTGGTGCGGATACTCCGCGAGCCGCCGCGACGGATCGGGGATGCGCACCAGGCCCAGCACCTCCTCCGCCCGCCGCCAGGCCGCGGCACGGGAGACATTCTGGTGGATGCGCACCGCCTCGGCGATCTGCTCGCCGATCCGGTGCACCGGATTGAGGCTGGTCATCGGCTCCTGGAAGATCATCGCGATGCGGTTGCCGCGGATCTGGCGCATCTCCGTTTCCGGCAGCGCCAGCAGGTCGCGCCCTTCGAACCGCACCGCGCCTTCCAGCACGCGCCCGTTGCGCGCCAGCAGGCGCATCACCGACAGCGCGGTGACGCTCTTGCCGCAGCCGGATTCGCCCACCAGCGCCAGCGTTTCCCCGGCGCCGAGGCTGAAGCTCACACCATCGACCGCGTAGGTGGTGCTGTCCGGTCCCTGGAAGCAGGTGCTGAGCCCAGCCACCTCCAGCAGCGGCGCTTGCGCGGTCATGGCCGCCGCCCGAGGCGCGGATCGAGCCAGTCGCGCAAGCCGTCGCCCAGCAGATTGACCGCCAGCACCAGCACCGCCAGCGCGATGCCGGGGCAGAAGATCGTCCATGGCGCGATCGCCAGATACAGTTGCGATCCCGCGATCATGTTGCCCCAGGTCGGAATGTTGGGCGGGATGCCGGCGCCAAGGAACGACAGCCCGGCCTCCACCAGGATCGCCGAGGCGCAGACATAGGTCGCCTGCACCGTCAGCGGCGCGATGGTGCTGGGCAGGATGTGCCGGCGCAGGATCTTGCCGGTGCGCGCGCCGCCGGCGACGGCGGCTTCGACGAACGGCTGTTCCCGCACGCCGAGCACCACCGAGCGCACCAGGCGCACGTCGCGCGGCAGTTCGGGGATCAGGATCGCCAGGATCACCACCGCCACCCCGCCGTGCCACAGCGCCACCAGCGCAATCGCCAGCAGGATGGCCGGGATCGCCATCAACCCGTCCATCAGCCGCATCACCACCCGGTCCACCCGGCGCGAGAATCCGGCGAGCAGGCCGATCGCCAGCCCGCCGCCGATCGCGCCCGCCGCGACCAGGATGCCGATCAGCAACGACACCCGGGCGCCATAGACCGTGCGCGCGAACACGTCGCGGCCGAGATTGTCGGTACCGAACCAGTGCTGCGCGGAGGGCGGCGTGAGGCGGTGCATCGGATTCATCGCCAGCGGATTGCCGGCGAACAGCGGCGCGGCGAGCGCGATCAGGACCATCAACGCGATCACCCCGCCGCCGATGAACACGGTCGGATGGCGCCGGATCTGCGTGGCGAGCCCGTGCCGGCGCGGCGCGGCGGGGGCGGCGAGGGCGACGTCGGCCATCGCCTACCGCCGGATCCGCGGATCGATCAGCGAGTAGCTGAGATCGACCAGCAGGTTCACCACGACATAGGCGCCGGCGAAGATCACCATGATGCCCTGGATGATCGGATAGTCGCGATTGGTGATGGCATCGACCGTGAGGCGGCCGACCCCGGGGATGTTGAACACGGTTTCCGTCAGCACCACGCCGCTGATCAGCAGCGCGACGCCGATGCCGATCACGGTGGCGATCGGCACGCCCGCATTGCGCAGCGCGTGGTGGAACAGCTGGCTGGCCGGCGTCGCCCCCTTGGCCCGCGCGGTGCGCATGTAGTCCTCCGCCAGCACTTCGAGCACGCTGGCCCGGGTGATGCGCGCGATCAGCGCCAGATAGGCAAGGCCGAGCGACAGCGCCGGCAGGATCAGGTGACTGAACCAGGGCCAGAAGCCGCGGCGAAGCGGCATATAGCCCTGCACCGGCAGCCAGTGCAGCGTGATCGCGAACAGGTAGATCAGCAGGTAGCCCACCACGAACACCGGCACCGAGAAGCCGAGCGCGGCCACCCCCATCAGGATCCGGTCCAGCACCCCGCCCGCCCGCCAGGCGGCCAGCACGCCGCCGATCACCGCGATGGTGCCGGCAAACGCGATGGTCACCAGGCTGAGCGAGAGCGTCGCCGGCAGGCGCTGGAGGATGAGCCGCATCACCGGCTCCCCGGAGAAGATCGAGGTGCCGAAATTGCCGCGCAGCACCTGCCCGGCCCAGACCAGGAACTGGACCGGCAGCGGCCGGTCCAGTCCGAGCTGGTGGTTGATCGCGGTGATCTGCGCCGGGGTGGCGTTGTCGCCGGCGATGATCGCCGCCGGGCTGCCGGGCGCGAGATGCAGCAGCAGGAACACGATCAGTCCGACGATCGCCATCACCACGAAGGTGGAGGCCAGCCGGCCGGCGATATAGACCCCCACCCGAAACGCCTAGGACTTGCTCACGTTCCAGAACGGGATGACGTCGGGGACGGAGATGAAGCCGTGCACGTTCTTGCGCATCGCCGCCGGCTGGGTCCAGGACCCCAGCATCACCATCGGCACGAAATCCCATGCCACCGCTTGCATTTTGCGCGCGATCGCCTGCTGCTCGGCCACGGTGGCGGCCTCGGCCCACTGGTTGCGGAGTTTCTCGTACTGCGCGTTTTCCGGCCAGCCAAACCAGCCCTTCTTGCCGTTGGCCGACAGGGCGATCTGGGTGATCGGGTCGGACATGTCGTAGCCGCCGCTGTAGGTGACGAAGATGTCCCAGCCGCCCTGGTCGTCCGGCTTCATGCTGGCGCGACGGGTGACCACCTCGCCCCAGGTCATCGAGGCCAGCTCGGCATTGACGCCGATCTTCTGCAGCCAGCCGACGATGAGCTGGGCCGAGTTGTTCATGAACGCGAAATCGGTCGGGTCCAGCACCACGACCTTCTCGCCCTTGTAGCCGGATTCGTGGAACAGCTGCTTCGCCTTCGCCAGATCGGGCGCCTGCTTGAACCAGGCGGTGTTGGCGTCGTTGCTCATCGTCGTGCCATAGCCGAACAGCGACGGGCCGGGGTGGTAGAATTTCGGATCGCCGAAACTCGCGTTCAGGATCGCCTTCTGGTCGATCAGGTACAGCATCGCCTGCCGCGCCTTCACGTTGTTGAAGGGCGCGTGGAGGCAATTCAGGCGCATCAAGCCGTCATTACCGGTCGGGTTCATGACCTGCAGCTTGACGTCGGGATTGGCCCGTAGCTGCGGCAGCAGATCGAGCGGCGGCAACTCATAGAAATCGATCTCACCGGCGCCAAGCGCGGCCAGCGCGGTCTGCTCGTCGGCGATGTTCTCCCAGATCACCTGGTCGAGATGCACCACCTTGCCGCCGGCGAGGCCAGAGGGCGCTTCCTTGCGCGGGACGTATTTGTCCCATTTGTCGAACACGTAACGGCTACCGGGCCGCGTCAGCTTCTGGTTGAAGGTGAACGGGCCGGAGCCGATGCGGCCGGTGATCTGCTGGAACGGATCGGTTTCCGCGTCCTTTTTCGGCATCATGAAGCAGTTCGGCGTGGAGGCAGTGGCGAGCGCGGTCAGCACCAGGCCGAACGGCTCCTTCAGCGCCAGCACGATGGTCTTGTCGTCCTTGGCCGACAGGTCCTTGGTCCGCGCCAGCACCGCCTGGCCACCGGCATTGCGCGCCCCCCAGCGGCGGATCGAGGCGACGCAGTCCGCGGCGGTGACCGGCGTGCCGTCCTGCCACATCAGCCCGTCGCGCAATTCGAACGTATAGGTCTTCTTGTCGTCCGAGAGGTTCCATTTCCCGACCATCTCGGGCTGCGGCTGGAACTTTGCGTCGATCGAGAACAGCGTGTCGTACACCATCGCGCCGTAGTAGGCGCTGATATTCGCGGTGGTCCAGATCGGGTCGAAGGAGCGCAGGTCGCCCTGCATGACGGCGTGCAGCGTGGTCTTGGCGGTGGCCGCGGCGCGGGCGCTCGGCGCGGGCGCGAGGCCGGCGGCGGCGGCTCCGGCGGCAGCGCCGCCGATGACCGATCGACGCGTGATGTTCATGAGCGAAGCCCCCCGGGATTGTAGTCGTTTACGAAAAGGCAAGCGTGGCCTCGCAGAGTCGAGTCTCGTTACGACGAGCGCGCGTCCGTGCTGTGGCTGATTGAAACCCTACCGGTTCCGATCGCAGCCGTAAAGCCGGAGCGCGGGCCCAACCACCCGCAGGACGCCTTGCCGCCCCTCGGCCGGCACCGCATGATGCGCCCTCGCCGCCGCGCATTCCCCCCTATCCCGGACCCCGCCCGTGACCCTGATCCGCGCCAGCCGCCCGAACGTCTATGCCGCCTCCCCGCTCGACCGCGCCGGCGCGCGGCGCGACGACGCGGCCTGGATCGCCGCCAGCCTCGCGGCGCCGGAGGCGCTGTTCGTGCCCGTCTGGCGCAACCGCAACCTGATCGCAGGCCTCGACGACGGGCGGCCCGAGGCGGTCTATCTCGCCGGCGACGCCGCAGCCGCGCTGCGCCCGGAGCCGGACTCCGGCGCGCGGCCCTGGGCATTCCTCGGCCTGCTGGACGGCGCGGCGGTGTTCGCCGTCGATCTCAGCGCCGCCGAGGAGCCGCTTTCGCTGGTGGGGGAAGCCGCGGGCGGCTTCGTCGATCTCCGCTCGGTCGGCTGGGGCGTCGCGCGGCCCGAGGCGGCGGTGCTCGCGCACGCGCGCGGGCTGCTGCACTGGCGCGCCCGGCACCGGTTCTGCGGCGTCTGCGGCGCGCCGTGCGAACCGCGCAGCGCCGGGCACGTGATGCGCTGCACCGGCTGCAACGCCGAGCATTTCCCGCGCACCGACCCGGCCGTCATCATGCTGATCACCCGCGGCGACCGCGCGCTGCTCGGCCATTCGCAGCGGTTTCCGCGCGCCACGATGTACTCGACGCTGGCCGGCTTCGTCGAACCGGGCGAAAGCGTCGAGGAGGCGGTGCGCCGCGAGGTGGCCGAGGAAGCCGGCATCGCGGTGGGCGAGGTGTGGTATCATTCGAGCCAACCCTGGCCGTTTCCCGGCAACATCATGCTGGGCTGCTACGGCGAGGGGTTGTCCGAGGACATCACCGTCGATACCACCGAGCTGACCGACGTGCGCTGGTTCTCGCGCGCGCAGATCCGCGACCACAAGACCGAGGGCTTCCACCTGCCGCGCGGGGATTCGATCGCCTGGCGGCTGATCGAGGACTGGCTCGCTTCCGGCTGATCCCGGCCGCGGCGTTTACCTTCGCTTAGTCCGCGCGCCGCAGACTGCCCCGGCCGTCGCCGGGGGCTGCCGTGCTGTTCAACTCCGAACCCTTCGTTCTGGGCTTTCTGCCGCTCGCGCTCGGCGGCTTCTTCCTGCTCGGGCGGATCGGCGGCACGCGGGCGGCGCTGGCGTGGATCGTGCTGGCCAGCCTGGTGTTCTACGCGTGGTGGAACCCGCCGTTCGTGCTGCTGCTGGCGGGATCGATCCTGGGCAATTATGCGATCGGGGAACGGATCCGCCGCGCCGCCGCCGCCGGGCGCGACCGCGCGGCGCGGGCCTGGCTGACAGGCGGCGTGGCCGGCAATCTCGGCCTGCTCGGCTGGTTCAAATACGCGGGGTTCCTGGCCGGCAGCGTCGCCGCGCTGTTCGGCCGCCACGCGCCGGAGCTGCACATCTTCCTGCCGCTGGCGATCAGCTTCTTCACCTTCCAGCAGATCATGTTCCTGGCCGACAGCCGCAGCGGGACGCGCCCCGATTGCGGGCTGCTCGGCTACGCCGCGTTCGTGGCGTTCTTTCCGCACCTGATCGCCGGGCCGATCGTCCGACCGGGCGAGATCATTCCGCAACTTCTGGCCCCCGGCCTCGCCCGACCGCGGGCCGGTAACCTGTGCGATGGCGCCACGATCTTCCTGCTCGGGCTGGCGAAAAAGCTGGTGCTGGCGGACATGTTCGGGGCGTTCGCCGACGTCGGCTTCAACGCCGCCGCGCATGGGGCGGCGATCACGTTCTTTTCCGCCTGGTATGCAGCGGCGGCCTATGCGCTGCAGATCTATTTCGACTTCTCCGGCTATTCGGACATGGCGATCGGGCTGGCGCGGATGCTGAACGTGCGCTTCCCGCTGAACTTCGCCAGCCCCTACCGGGCGCGCGACATCGCCGCGTTCTGGCGGCGCTGGCACATCACGCTGGGCGGTTTCCTGCGCGACTATCTGTATATCCCGCTCGGCGGCTCCCGCCGGGGGGAGAGGGCACGGGCGCGCAACCTGATGCTGACCATGCTGCTCTGCGGGCTGTGGCACGGCGCGGCCTGGCGCTTCGTGCTGTGGGGCGGGCTGCACGGGGCGTTCCTGGTCGCGCACGCGGCCTGGCGGCGCACCGGGCTCAGGCTGCCCGGCCCGGCGGCGCAGGCGCTGACCCTGGCGGTGGTGGTGCTCGCCTGGGTGCCGTTCCGTGCCGAGGGGACGGCGGCGCTGGTGGCGATGCTGCGCGGCATGGCGGGGCTGAACGGGATCGCGCTGCCGGCGATGATCGTGCACTGGCTCCCGGCGCTCGGCGCGATCGCCCGGCCGGTGCCGCTGCTCGCGCATCTGGGCGCGGCGCGCACGCTGAGCTTTCCCGAGGTCTCGGCCTGCCTCGCGCTCGGCTGGGGGATCGTGCTCGGCCTGCCGCATGTGCACGAACTGTCCGAGCGGGGACGCAGCCTGGCGCTGACCGCGAGCTTCGCCTTTACCGTGCAGGCGCTGTTCTTCGCGCCGAGCGTGGTGCCGTTCCTGTATTTCCGGTTCTGATG
>JAJZVS010000103.1 GCA_021845555.1 Pseudomonadota bacterium | reverse complement strand
TCCGATCTGCCGGGTCAGAGCGTCGGCACAGCCATGCACGTCACCGATCGCATAGACGCGCGTCCCTGGCGGCAGGCTTCCGGGCGCGGGGCGGAACGCAAGCGCGCCGGTGCCAGCCGCGGCCGGAAGCGGGGCGGCGGCGAACTCCGGCACCCCGGCCGCGGCCAGCGCGGCGCGCAGGCGGCGGACTGGCCGCCTCATGCGTCGCGCCTCCGCGCCGGGTCCCAGCGGGGGGCAAGCGGGCGGGGGTCGAGCGGGCGGGGGGCGATCGGCCCCGGTCTGCGAACCGGCACCTGTTCCCACGGGGCCCGGCCTGTTAGGCTTTCCCACATGACATAACCGAACCGGAGGACAGCGTTGGCAAAGATCACATTCCCCGTCGAGGCGTCGCACATCATGATGTTCGCGCGTGCGATCGGCGACACCAACCCGGTCTATCACGACGCCGCCGCGGCGGCGAAGACCGAGGCAGGTGGCATCATCGCGCCCCCCACCTTCGGCCAGGCGGTGGCCCAGTTCGATCCCGACTACCACCTGCGTCCGAAACCCGGCCAGGCCTGGTTCGGATCGGGCAAGACGCCGTCGGGCGTCGAGAAGGCGCCCTCGGCCGGCGGGCTGCACGCCGAGCAGCATTTCGAATACCATCGCCCGCTGCGCCCCGGCGACGTGCTGAGCGTCGAGATCAAGCCCGGCAAGACCTGGGAAAAGGAAAGCAAGCGCGCCGGCAAGCTCACGTTCCGCGAGCGCATCGCCGAGTACCGCGATCAGACCGGCGCGCTGGTGCTGACCGCGCGCAGCGTCGGCGTGACGACGGAACGACCGGTGGATCAGAGCTGAGGGGGAAGCGCACATGGCACTGCACGCAAGCCGGCTGAAAGTCGGCGATACCCACCGCGAGCGCGTGGTGGAGAACCTCACCCGCACGCAGATCGTGCAATACGCCGGCGCATCGGGCGACTACAACCCGATCCACACCGACGCCACCTACACCACCGAAGTGGCAGGCTATCCCAGCGTGTTCGCGCACGGCATGCTGACGATGGGCCTGACCGGCAAGATGCTCACCAACTACGTCGGCGACGGGCGGCTGACCAACTTCGGCGTGCGCTTCACCAACCAGGTCTGGCCCGGCGATTCGCTCGACACCACCGCCACGGTGACGGCGATCCACGACGGGCTGGTGGAACTCGAGCTCGTCACCACCAACCAGGACGGCAAGGAGGTGGTGCGCGGCACCGCCACCGCGCGGATCGATCCGTAAGCCCGCGCGTCCCGTGGACCAGTCGTTCGGCACCGCGGCGCATCGGGCGTCCCCTGGTGCGTCCCCTGGTGCCATCCTCGATCGCCTGGCGCGCAGCGCACGGCGGCACACGACCCCGTGCGGGTCAGGGCACATGGTCTGGCACGAGTGGGGCCCCGCCGACGGCCCGCCGCTCGTGCTGCTGCACGGCGGCAGCGGGTCCTGGCGGCATTGGGTGCGCAACCTCGATCATTTCGCCGCCACCCGGCGGGTGATCGCGCCGGATTCCCCCGGGCTCGGCGAGTCGGACCTGCCCCCCGATCCGGAAGACCCGCCGGCGATGGCGCGGATCCTGGCGCACGGGCTCGGCACGCTGCTCGGCCCGACCGGACGCTATCACCTGGCGGGATTTTCCTATGGCGGGATGCTGGCCGGCTGCCTTGCGGCGCAGCAGGGGGCGCGGGTGCGCAGCCTGACGATCGTCGGCTCGGGCGGGCTTGGCCTGCCGCGCGGGGTGACGCCGCTGACGAAGGTCCGCGCCCTGACCGGGGACGAGCGGCTGGCGGCGCATCGGGCCAACCTCGCCAGCCTGATGATCGCCGACCCGGCGAAGATCGATGCGCTGGCGCTGACCGTCCAGGAGTGGAACACGCGGCATGCGCGGCTCAAATCCCCGCATCTGTCGCGCGGCACGCGGCTGGCGGACGCGCTGGCCGGGCTGCGCTGTCCGGTGGGCGGCATCTGGGGCAGCCGCGACGCCCCTGCCCTGCCCGACATCGCCGCGCGCGAGGCGGCGATGCGCGCGGTACAGCCGGAGCTGCGCTTCGTGACCATCCCCGGCGCCGGGCATTGGGTGGCGTTCGAGGCGGCGGCAGAGTTCAATGCGGCGCTGGACGGATTCCTGGCGGCGTGGGAAGCGGCCGAGGGGGTGGGCTAACCCGCTTCCCAACTCGCCACGACCGGCACATGGTCCGACGGCTGTTCCCGCCCCCGCTCGGCGCGGTCGGGCGTGGCGGCGGTGAGACGTTCGGCCAGATCGGGCGAGAGCAGCACGTGGTCGATGCGCAGGCCAAGGTCGCGCGGCCAGGCGCCCGCCTGGTAGTCCCAGAAGCTGTACATCGGCGCACGCGGATGCAGCGCCCGCACCGCGTCGGTCAGCCCGAGCCACAGCAGGCGGCGGAAGCGGGCGCGGGTTTCCGGGCGCACCAGCGCGTCGGTGGGGGAGAGCGCGCCGGGCGCGGCGTCCAGCGGCGCGGGGCAGACGTTGAAATCCCCCGCGATCGCCAGCGGGCGGTCGTCCTGCAGCAGCGCGGCGGCGCGCTCGGCCAGCAGGTCCATCCAGGCGAGCTTGTAGGCGAACCCCGCCTCCCCGCCGGAATTGCCGTTGGGCAGGTAGAGGCCGATCACGGTGATCCCGTCGGTCTCGATCTCGATATAGCGGGCCTGGGCGTCGTCTTCGGGCAGGCCCGGCAGGGCGCGGTGGGTGACGGCGAAGGGGCGGCGGGCGAGGACCGCGACGCCGTTATAGGCTTTCTGACCGACCGCCTCGGCGGTGTAGCCGAGGTCGCGGAATGCCTCGGCCGGGAAAGCGGCGGTTTCGCACTTGATCTCCTGCAGCAGCAGGACATCGGGCCGTGCCCGTTCCAGCCAGGCGCGCACATGCGGCGTGCGCTGGCGGATGGAATTGACGTTCCAGGTGGCGAGTTTCATGCGTGGCCCCTTGACCCGAAGATCGTGTCCCCGGACGTGGTGTACGAACTACTGCTTCTTGGCAGGCTTGAGCTGCCCTGATGTCAGGCTGTCAGGGCCGGCAGGCGGATGGTGGGATCATCGCTCGGCGGGGTGATGGTTTCCAGGCTCCTGGAGCGGGCGCGCTGGAATGCAGCTTGACCCGGTGCGTGGCGGGGAAGTCCAAGTCAGCCAGCACGTCAGCCTCGGCCTCGTCTATCAGCGCGGCGAGCGTCGGCACCTGTGATCGCACCTGATCGGCCACCTCCCGCCATCGCTTGTGGGCCGCCGCGGCGTCGTTCTGGGTGAACGCGGTGGCGAGCCGGGTCGAGGCGATGCGCCGCTCGGTCCTGCCGGGAGAGGCCAGCCCAGTGCGCATGACGTGCACCCGGTAGCGCTGCCGGCTCGTGCAGAGCATCTTGGTGATGGCCGCCTTCAGCCCCTGGTGGGTGTTGGAGACAGCCATTCCAAGTCTGTTGCCTCCTCGGGATACTGCTTGCGGGTCTGCGGGGTTGATGATAGCGTGATTTCGGCTCCTACGTTATCTTACCTTGATTGAACCGTTGCCAGAAAATTGGGTGAGAAATATGTCTGCCGTTATCCAACACAAGGTAAACCTGCCTACAGGGCCTCATCCGCATGCGGTGATCGAAATTCTCGAAGATGGCCTTAGCGCCACCGGAAGCATTACTTCCATCAACAAAGTCTTCCGTATAATCTCCGGGTCCGAGGCATTCCGAACCTACAATTGGCTCAAGAATGTTCCTGCAACTAATGTTGCTGGAGACTTTCGAGGTATGGTTGTAAACGCGCGGTGGAGGGGTGCATACCAGATCTCGAATAAGTTGGCGGACAATCTAGAAGCTGCCGGGAATTACATCATTGTCGCATCTCTGGCGTTAAATCTATATAAGAACAAAGAGGCCATCGCAAGGATTCTTTCAACGAAAGACCCGTCTGCCACGAAGGCGGCGAAACTGTCTGCGCTTACGAGTTCTATGATTTTGGCTACAATTGCTGGGGTCGTGCCGGCCGGCGCGCATCTCCTTGCTCTTTCACTTGAGGGTTACCTCAGGCTGGCGAGTCTCGCTTCCGGCCAGAAATTCAATTCGTCTGATGCGATCAAAAAGCTGGCTAAGGTGGATGCCAGTGTCCGTCATGCTTACAAAGTCGTGTCTGATGGCGATGAGCTATACTATTTCTTGACCACCCATTTTGTCTACGATTCGCCGAAATTCTTGAAGTTTCCGTGAATCTCTTGACGACCCACCACATTTTCGCGGGAGCCTTCACAGCGTGGGCTCAGCCTTCGCCTGTGGGTGCGGTCCCGGACGATGTGGCACTCCAGCTCTGACAATCCGCAGACCACCTTCGCCATCGGGCGGCCCTGCTAACCCTCCCCTCACTCCACCGAAAAGCTCGTCCCGCAGCCACAGGCTGACTTGGCCTGCGGATTGCGCACCGCGAAATGGCTGCCCATCAGCTCGTCCGTGTAATCCAGCTCCGACCCCGCCAGCAGATCCAGGCTCGCCGGATCCACCACCACCCGCGCCGCCCCGCGCTCGATCAGCAGATCGTCCGGCTGCGGCGCGGCGTCGAGTTCGAAGCGGTACTGGAACCCGCTGCACCCCCCCGCGAGCACGGCCACCCGCAGCGCCGGCGGGGGCCCGGCGGCGGCCTCGGCCGCGGCGATCTCGGCGATTCGGGCGGCGGCACGGTCGGTGAGGGCGAACTGTGTCTCGGTCATGCATATAGAATAGGTGACTTGGGCGGTCGGGAAAAGGAGGGGGACGGTTTGAACCCCTATCCCGCCCGGTGTAATGCCCCAGGGATGCCGCCCGCCCCCTACGCCGTCCACCCCGCCGCCTCCCGCGGCCGGCTCCATCCGGAGCCGGAATCCCCGACGCGCTCCCCGTTCCAGCGCGACCGCGACCGCGTGATCCACTCCACCGCCTTCCGCCGGCTCCAGTACAAGACCCAGGTGTTCGTCAACCACGAGGGCGATTTCTTCCGCACCCGCCTGACCCACACGATCGAGGTGGCGCAGATCGCCCGCTCGATCGCCCGCGCCCTCGGGCTGGACGAGGACCTGACGGAGGCGCTGGCGCTGGCCCACGACCTCGGCCACCCGCCGTTCGGCCATGCCGGGGAGGAAGCGCTCAACCTGGCGATGAAGCCGTTCGGCGGCTTCGACCATAACGCCCAGTCCCTGCGGGTGGTGACCCTGCTGGAAGCCCGCTACGCCGCCTTCGACGGGCTCAATCTGACCTGGGAGACGCTGGAGGGGCTGGTCAAGCACAACGGCCCCCTGCCCCGCCCGCCCGCCTATATCGCCGAATACGATGCCCGCCATAAGCTCGACCTCGCCACCCAGCCCTCGGCCGAGGCGCAGGTGGCCGCGCTCGCCGACGACATCGCCTATCACAGCCACGATCTGGATGACGGGCTGCGCGCGCGGCTGTTCGACGTCGCCGACATCGCCCATCTGCCGGTGGTGGGCGCGGCGCTGGCGGCGGCCCGGCAGGCGAGCCTCGATATGCCGCCGGCGCGGCTGCGCCACGAGACGATCCGCCGCGTGATCGACGCCATGGTGACCGACCTGATCGCCGAGGCAACCCGGCGGATCGTGCGCCTCGCGCCGAAGGACGCCGATGCGATCCGCCACGCCAAGCGCCGGGTGGTGGCCTTCGCCGAGCCGATGGCGGAGGCGAATCAGGCGATCAAGGATTTCCTCTACGCCCGCATGTACCGCCACTGGCGGGTCAACCGCATGACCAGCAAGGCCCGCAAGCTGACCGAGGCGCTGTATCGCCTGCTGCTGGCCGAGCCCATCCTGCTGCCCGACGACTGGCGGGCCCGCGCCGGAGAGGCGGGCACCCCGCGCTGCGCGGGGATCGTGGGCGACTACGTGGCCGGCATGACCGACCGCTACGCGATGGACGAATATCGACGATTGACCGATCTTTCGGTGAGCGGATGACCCGCCGCGGCGCCGCGCCCGATCGGTATCAGTTGCCACCGGCGGGGCCGACCGGTTGTGGGTGAAACCGCGGTTCGGCACGACCCCTCCCGTCATGGTCCGGCTTGACCCGGCCATCTGCGCACGAACGACCGGGGGCGGGTGGCCGGATCAAGCCCGGCCATGACGGCAAGGTACGGGGCACGTTTCTGTTTAGGATCAAATCTGGATGCACATGGAATGACCGATATCTTTGCCGATTTCCGCGCGCGCGTGGTGACCGCACTGCGCGAGGTCGTCCCCGACCTGCCTGACGACGTCACGGCGCGCGTCGAGGTCACGCCGACGCGCGATCCGGCGCATGGCGACATGGCGACGAACGCGGCGATGGTGGCCGCCAAGCCGGCGCGCCAGCCCCCGGCGAAAATCGCCGCCGCGCTGGCCGCCGCGCTGGCCGCCGACGCCGACATCGCCGAGGCGGTGCCCGCTGGCCCGGGCTTCGTGAACCTCCGGCTGCGTCCCGCGGCGCTGCGCGCGGTGCTGCCGGCGGTGCTGCGCGCCGGCGAGGCATACGGCGACAGTACCGCCGGCGGCGGGCTGGCGGTGAACGTCGAATATGTCTCCGCCAATCCCACCGGGCCGATGCATATCGGCCATTGCCGCGGCGCGGTGGTCGGCGACGCTCTCGCCAACCTGCTCGCCAAGGCGGGTTTCGCGGTGACGAAGGAATACTACGTCAACGACGCCGGCGCGCAGGTGACCGCGCTCGCCTGGGCCGCCTATTGGCGCTACCTGCAAGCGATCGGCACGACGCTGACCGAGGAGGAATTCTCCGACGAGGTTCCCGGCGGGTTGCAATACCGCGGCGAGTATCTCGTTCCGGTGGGAGCCGAACTGGCTGCGCACCACGGTCCTGCGCTCGCCACCGCGACGCGCGGCATCGCCGCGCCGGAGTCGTGGATCGACACCGTGCGCGACTTCACCATCGCGGCGATGATGCAGGCGACGCGGGACGATCTCGCCGCCCTCGGCGTGGCGCAGGACGTGTTCAGCAGCGAGCGTGCGCTGGTGGACAGCGGCGCGGCGGACCGGCTGATCGCGCGGCTGCGCGGCGACGGGCTGATCTACGAGGGCGTGCTGGAACCGCCCAAGGGCAAGACGCCGGAGGACTGGGAACCGCGCCCGCAGACGCTGTTCCGCGCCACCCAATTCGGCGACGACGTCGATCGGCCGTTGCGCAAATCGGACGGATCGAACACGTATTTCGCCAACGACATCGCCTATCACGCCGACAAGATCGACCGCGGCTTCGCGCTGCTGATCGACGTGCTCGGCGCCGATCACGGCGGCTACGTGCCACGCCTGAAGGCCGCGGTCGCCGCGGTCTCGCGCGGCAACACGAAGTTCGAAGCGGTGCTGTGCCAGATCGTGCATGTGGTGCGCGACGGCCAACCGGTGAAGATGTCCAAGCGCGCCGGCAGTTTCGTGACGTTGCGGGACCTGATCGACGAGGTGGGCCGCGACGCCGTGCGCTTCACCATGCTGACGCGCAAGGCGGACGCGCAGATGGAATTCGACCTGAACGCGGTGGTGGCGCAGACGCGCGACAACCCGGTGTTCTACGTGCAGTACGCGCATGCCCGCTGCCGCTCCGTGCTGCGCGCCGGGGCGGAGATGTTGGGCGCGGCGGCCACCGCGCCGGAGGCGCTGGCCGGGGTCGCGCTCGACAGTCTGACCGCCGAGCCGGAACTGGCGGTGATCCGTCGCCTGGCGGCTTGGCCGCGCGGCGTGGAAGCCGCGGCGTTGGCCCGCGAGCCGCACCGAATCGCGTTTTTCCTCTATGACTTGGCGTCCGATTTTCATATGCTGTGGAATCGGGGCAGGGACGATGCTGCGCTGCGGTTCCTGCAAGTGGACCGCCCGGCGGAGACCCTGGCCCGGCTGGCGCTGGTGGCCGCCACGGCGGCGGTGATCCGCTCCGGCCTGGCGGTGATGGGGGTGACGCCGGTCGAGGAGATGCGCTGACCGCCCCCTCCCCGCTGAGCTGCCCGAGGGAGAGTGTGGCGATGTCCGACGATGTGCCTCTGCGAACGCCGGCCTATCGGGTGCAGCGCCCGCGCGGGATGGACCCCGCGACCAAGCGCTTGGCGCTGATCGCCGCCGGTCTCGGCGGGGCGCTGCTGGTGCTGATCGGGGCGTGGTCGATGACCGGCGGGCATCCGGGCGGTATCCCAGTGGTCGCGCCGCCCCCGGGGCCGCTGCGGGTGAAGCCCGCCAATCCCGGCGGCATGAAAGTGGCCGGCGCCGATCAGGCGATCTTCCGGCACTCGGCCGGCAATGGGGACGCCCCGACCGGCGCGCCGATGCCGCCGCCGGAAACCCCCGACCTCGCCGCGCTGCGCGCCCCCCCGCCGCCGCCCGCCGCGGCCCCTGCCGCCGTCTCCCCCGCGCCTGTCGCCCCCCCGGTGCCCGCCGCCCCCCGCGCGGCGACGGTAACCCTGCCGCTGCCGCCGCGCCCCCCTCTCGCGCTCCGGCGCGAACAGGAAGCGGCCCGCGCCGCCGCGCCGTCCTCCCCGGCCGAACGCGCCGCCGTGGCCGGGACGGCCGCGGCGAAGGGCACGCAGGTTCAACTTGCCGCCCTGCCGACGCGCGCCAAGGCCGAGGCGGAGTGGAAGCGGTTGCAACACCGCATGCCGGCGCTGCTGGGCCGACGGCAGTTGGTGCTGAGCGAGGTGCGGTTGCGCGGGGAGACATGGTGGCGGGTCCGCACCGGCGGCCTCGCCGACCGCGCCGCCGCGCGCGCGCTGTGCGCCCGCGTGCGGCTGGCCGGGGCGTCGTGCGATGTCACGCCGTTCTGAGGGTGCGATGGCACGCCGTCAGGTTGGCGAAATAAGCCGAAGGCCCGGGAAATACGTCCGGTATCGCGTCGCATCCCGCGTCAGCAACCGGTAGCCCGCGATCGCGGCATGGGCACCGATCAGGAAATCCGGCAGTGGCGATCGTGCCGTCCCGCCGCGCCGCCGATGGGCCAGGAATGCTTTTCCCGCGAGAAAGGCGGCCTCATAGGGGACCGCCTCGCGTTCGATCATCGCTTTCGGCAGGGCCTCTTCCAGGTCCTCGATCCGCGAATAGCGGACCGAGACCTCGGCATAGACGATCGCGTTGATCACGAGGCGGGCGCTGTCGGCCGCGTTCGTCACCGCCGCTGCCGACCAGGCGAACCAGTCCTTGTCCTCGGTCATGAGGTCGAGCAGGACGTTGCTGTCGACCAGGACGGCGGTCACTCACTCGCCCCGGGTCAGCGCCATGATCGCGTCGGTGGTCATCGCGACATCGCCGCGTCCCCGCAGATGGGCAACCAGCCGGGCGCCCCGGCTTTCCTTCCGCACTCTGGCGGCGGGGACGATCCGCACGACCTTGCCGTCGAACACGAAATCGACCTCGGTGTGCGGCAGGAGCCCGGCCTGCGCGCGGATGTCGGCGGGGATGGTGACCTGACCTTTTGAGGTGATACGCATGCCGGTTTCCTTACTCTTACCAGTAAGGGTAGGAATGTTCGCCCCGGGAGACAAGGGAGACTCCGCCCTTCGCTGCCCGCTTTTCACCTCACCGCCCGCCGTCTCGTCGCCCCCACCCGCGCATGCTAGCGTTCTGAACACCCCCATCACGCACCCGCGCACATGCACGCCGCCATCGTCGGCCTCGCCGGCCTCACTCTTACCCCTGACGAAGCGGCGCTGCTGCGCGCCCGCCCGCCCGCCGGGGTGATCCTGTTCGCCCGCAACATCCAGGACCCGCCGCAACTCGCCACCCTTGTCGCCGCGCTGCGCGCCGCCCTGCCCCAGGACGCCCAGCTGATGCTCGACCAGGAAGGCGGGAGGGTGGCCCGTCTTCGCCCGCCGCACTGGCGCGCCCATCCCGCCGCCGGGGCCATCGGCGCGTGCTACGCCGCCGCGCCAGAGGCAGCCACGCGCGCCGCCTGGCTGCACGGCGCGTTGATCGGGGCGGAGGCGGCGGCAGCCGGCTTCGACATCGTCACCGCCCCGGTACTGGATCGCGCCGTCCCCGGCGCCTCCGCCGTGATCGGCGACCGCGCGTTCGGCGCCGACCCGGACGTCATCGCCACCCTCGGCCGCGCCATGGCCGATGGGCTGCTTGCCGCCGGGATGATCCCGGTGATGAAGCACATCCCCGGCCACGGCCGTGCCGCGGCGGACAGCCACCTCGCCCTGCCGGTGGTGACCGCGCGCGACCCGGCGCCCGATCTGCGGCCCTTCGCCTTGAACGCGGACCTGCCCTGGGCCATGACAGCGCATATCCTGTTCCCCGCCTGGGATGCGGCGCGTCCCGCCACCCTGTCGCCGGCGGTGATCGGGGGGATCATCCGCGGCCGTCTGGGCTTCGAAGGAGTGTTGGTGACCGACGATCTGGCGATGCGCGCGCTCTCGGGTGCGCCG
>JAJZVS010000102.1 GCA_021845555.1 Pseudomonadota bacterium | reverse complement strand
GAGATCGGCGACGCCTTCGCGGAAGGTGCGCACCCGGTCCTTTTCGAAGCCGAGATCGCCGAGGCACAGCGCATCGAACACGGTGGTCACGCCGGCGGCGGCGCATTGCTGGTCGTGCGCCACCATCGCCGAGCGGGACGGCCAGCGCGCGTTGGTGCGCGGCTGCACCTGGCGTTCCAGATTGTCGGTGTGCAGATCGACCACGCCCGGCACCAGGAAATCGCCATCGCACCCGATCGCGCCCGGCGCGGCGGAACGGCCGGGCTGCACCTCCGCGATCCGGCCGTCGCGCAGCACGAGCGTGCCGTGCAGCACCGCGTCCGGCAGCACCAGCGCGGCGTCGGTGAAGATCGTCTCTTGGGTCATGCGGCGTCCTGCAATGGGGGCACGGGAAACAACCGGTCGGCAACGGCGTCGCGCGCCGCGGTATCGTGCATGATCGTCACGATCGCGGCGCCGCGCGCCTTGGCTTCCCGGATCAGGCCCAGCACGGCGTCCCGGTTCGCGGCATCGAGCGAAGCGGTCGGCTCGTCGAGCAGCAGGATCGGGTGGTCGGCGATGAAGCCGCGGGCGAGATTCACGCGCTGCTGCTCGCCGCCCGAGAACGTCGCCGGGGGCAGGCCATGCAGCCGCGACGGGACGCCGAGCCGGAGCAGCAATGCCGCCGCGTGCTCCCGCGCTGCTTCGGCGGCCATGCCGCGGGCGATCGCCGCTTCGGCCACGATGGTCACCGCCGGCACGCGCGGCACCACGCGCAGGAATTGCGAGACGTAGCCCAGCGTTTCCGCGCGCACCGCCAGGATTGCGCGCGGATCGGCGGCGGCGAGATCGAGGAAGGCGCCGCGATGGCGGACCAGGATGCGCCCGCCCTCGGTGCGATAGGTGCCATAGAGGCAGCGCAGCAGGGTGGATTTTCCGGCGCCCGACGGGCCGCCCAGCGCCACGCATTCGCCCGCCGCCACCGCGAGCGCGATCCCCCCGAGTACGGGAATATGCAGCCCGCCTTGCAGATGCAGGGTGAAGCCCTTGGTCAGCGCCTCGGTGCGCAGCATCACCGGCGGCATGGCAAGGCTTCGTTCAGGGTTTGCCGGTCAGGATCGGTGCTGCGGCGGCCCCGGACGATGGGGCAGGGTGCCCGATCGCCAGGGCATCGCCGCCATCGGAGAGGAGCCATGCGAGTGCGCATGTCGCTGCTGATCCGGTGGGGGACGAGGCGGATCCGGGTGACAATCGCGATCCGCCTCTGACCCACCGGGAGCCGGAGGGTTGGCGGTAAGCCGCCCTCCGGTTTCCCAGGTACTCCAATCCCGCCCCCGCGCGCAAGGAAATCCGCCCTCATGCCTGCAACACCGAACTGACCAGCAACTGGGTGTAGGGGTGCCGCGGATCGTCCAGCACCTGGTCGGTCAGGCCGGTTTCCACCACCAGCCCGCGCTGCATCACCGCGATCCGCTGCGCCAGCAGCCGCGCCACCGCGAGATCGTGCGTCACCAGCACCGAGGCGATGCCCAGGTCGCGCACCAGCCCGCGGATCAGGTCGAGCAGCCGCGCCTGCACCGAGACATCGAGCCCGCCGGTCGGCTCGTCCATGAACACCAGCCGCGGATGGGTCGCGAGCGTGCGCGCGATCTGCAACCGTTGCAGCATGCCGCCCGAGAAGCTGCGCGGCAGATCGTCGATGCGGGCGGGGTCGATCTCCACCCGCATCAGCCATTCGGTCGCGGTGGCGCGGATCTGCCCGTAGTGCCGGGCGCCTGCCGCCATCAGCCGCTCGCCCACGTTGCCGCCGGCGCTGACGCCCATGCGCAGGCTCTCGCGTGGGTCCTGGCGCACGAACCCCCAGTCGGAACGGTGCAACTGCCGCAGCGTCGGGGCCGGCATCGCGTGGACATCGGCCAGCCGTCCGGACGGATCGCGATACCACACCGCGCCCCCATCCGGTGCCAGCCGCCCGCACAGCACGTTCAGCAGCGTGGTCTTGCCGGAGCCGGACTCGCCCACCACCGCCAGGATTTCGCCGGGCCAGAGATCGACATCGACCCCGGCCAGCGCCGGGATGGCGCCGAACGACAGCCTCAGGCCGCGGGCGGACAGCAGCGTGTCGACGGTCATGGCGCCACGCCCTCGGCACCGAGGTGCCCGGCGTCGCGGCGGGTGGCGCAGTGGTCGGTATCGGAACAGACGAACATGCGCCGGCCGCGATCGTCGATCACCACCTCGTCCAGATACGCATCGGTCGCGCCGCACAGCGCGCAGGCGCCGCGCGCGTGCGGCGGCGCGAACGGATGGTCGTCGAAATCGAGCGAGCGCACGTCGGTATAGGGCGGGATCGCGTAGATCCGTTTCTCCCGCCCCGCGCCGAACAATTGCAGCGCCGGCATGCGGTGGAGCTTGGGATTGTCGAACGCCGGGATCGGACTCGGGGAGGTCAGGTAGCGCCCGGCCACCATCACCGGATAGTCGTAGCTGATCGCCACCTGGCCCCAGCGGGCGATGTCCTCATACAGTTTTACATGCATCGCGCCGTAGTCGGCCAGCGCGTGCATCTGGGTCGTTTCGGACCGCGAGGGCTCCAGCCGATAGAGCGGCTCCGGCTGCGGCACCTGATAGACCAGGATCTGGGCTTCGGTCAGCGGGGTTTCCGGGATCCGGTGGCGGGTCTGGATCACGCTCGCCTCGGCGGTGCGCGTGGTGGTCCGCACGCCGGCGGTGGCGGCGAAGAAGCGGCGGATGGAGACCGCGTTGGTGGTGTCGTCGGCGCCCTGGTCGATCACCTTCAGCACGTCGTCGGCGCCGAGGATCGCCGCCGTGACCTGGATACCGCCGGTGCCCCAGCCGTAGGGCAGCGGCATTTCCCGCGCGCCGAACGGGATCTGGTGGCCGGGGATCGCCACCGCCTTCAGGATCGCGCGGCGGATCATCCGTTTCGTCTGCTCGTCCAGATAGGCGAAGTTGTAGCCTTTCATTCGGCCGCCTCCGCCGCTGCCGCGGGCGCCGCCGCCACCGCGGGCGCATCGGCCCGGGCGGCGCGCAGCCGTCGGACGTTCTCGATCTCGCTCTGGAAATCGACGTAGTGCGGCAGTTTCAGATGCTCGACGAAGCCGGTCGATTCCACGTTGTCGGCGTGCGACAGCACGAATTCGGCGTCCTGCGCCGGCGCGCCGGTCTCCTCGCCCAGTTCGCCCGCGCGCAGCGCGCGATCGACCAGCGCCATCGCCATCGCGCGGCGGTCGGCGTGGCCGAACGCCAGGCCGTAGCCGGAGGTGAACTGCGCCGGCTGCGTCTTCGAGCCGGCGAACTGGTTCACCATCTGGCATTCGGTCAGCGTGATCTCGCCGATATCGACCGCGAAGCCGAGTTCCGGCGGCACGATCTCCACGCTCACCGCGCCGGTGCGCAGCTCGCCGACGAACGGATGGCTGCCGCCGTAGCCGCGCTGGGTGGAATAGCCGAGGCCGAGCAGGAACCCCTCGTCGCCGCGCGCCAGCGCTTGCAGCCGCAGGTCGCGCGCGGGCGGATAGGCGAGCGGCGCGCGGGTCAGATCGCCGGGATCGGGCGCGGCGGCGACAGGTTCCGACTGCAACAGTCCCTCCGCGCGCAGGAGTTGCGCCACCGACGGCACTGGTTCCCGACCCGGCGCCGGCGCCTCGGCGCGGGCGGCCGGTGGCGGCGGCGGGGCTTCGGCGGCGAGGGCGAAATCGAGCAGGCGATGGGTGTAATCGGTGGTCGGGCCGAGCACCTGCCCGCCCGGCAGGTCCTTGAAGATCGCCGAGATGCGCCGGCGGAGCGCCATCCGCTCGGTGCGGACCGGCAGCGAGGCGGCGAAGCGCGGCAGCGTGGTGCGATAGGCGCGCAGCAGGAACGCCGCCTCCACCAGATCCCCCTGCGCCTGCTTGATCGCCAGCGCGGCGAGTTCGGGGTCGTACAGCGAGCCTTCGGCCATCACCCGGTCGACCGCGCGGCCGAGTTGCCCGGCGATCTGCGGCAGGCCGAGTTCGGCCACCGCCGGATCGCCGCGCCGGCATTCCGCGAGCCAGGCATGCGCCGCTTCGATCGCCCGCTCCCCGCCCTTCACCGCGACATAGGCCATCAGCCGTGCTCCCTCATGGCGCCACCGACGTCACGCTGCGGGGCAGCGCGGCAAGGCGCGTCCCGGCGCAGAGCAGCAGATCGATGCCGCGTGGAAACAACGCGCGGTTGCGCGCCCAGAAGGACGGGAACGCCGCGGGGAGACCCTCGGCCGCCAGCAGCGCCGGCGCGGCGAGGCCGGGGCCGGACAGGCGGAGCGCCGGGCCGGTGCCGAGCGCGGCGATCTGCAGGATCACCGTCGCGCCCGCCTCCGGCACCGCGTCGGTGCCGCGCGCGATGTCCTCCAGCGCCGGCAGCGCGGTCGTCACGACGAACGCGGACGCGGCAAGTGCGGCCGCCGGTGCGCCGCACTGGAAGGCGAGCCAGGGCGCGGCGGCGGCGAGCGCGGGATCGAGCCACAGCGGCGTGTCGGCATCCGCCAGGGTGAGCAGCACCGCCGCGGCGGCCGGCGCGAGCGGGGCAGGGGGACGCAACCCGGCCCCGGCGGCGACGATCCGCCCGGGATGGGCCATCGCGTCCAGCACGGCGCGGAAACACGCCTGCGCGTCCGCGACCGGGGCGGCGAAGCCCGGCAGAGCGAGGCCATCCTGCGACGGTGCGGTGCTGCTCATGGGCCAATGCTTCTCATGGGCTAATGCTGCTCATGGGCGGGTGTTCCGCAAGGCGAAGAATTCGACCCGGGTTGCCGCCGCCTTGGCTTCGGCCTCGGCGCGGCGCTCGTCCTGGGCGGCGGCGAGCGGGGCGATCAGCGTGGCCTCCAGCCGGTCCCGCCAGTCCGGGTCCTGCATCAGCGCGTCCGCCAGCGCGGCGAGTTCGGCGCGGCGCAGGTGGCGCCCGGCGATATAGGCATGGCCGATCCGGCCGGAAGCGGTGCGCACGGTGCAGCGGGTGACGGTGATCTCCCCGAGGTTGAACGCCGCGCCGTCCCCGCCGGCCCGCCCGCGCAGCATCGCGAGGCCGATCTCCGGCCCGCGCAGGCAGCGCCAGCCGGGCAGGGCGGGTGGGTCGTGCAGCAGGGCGCCGGCGATTTCCGCCGCTTCCGCGCGCGCGAGCACCGCCATCCAGCGTTGCCGCGGCGTGTGCGGTTCGGCGTGCGGCGAGTCCGGGCTGGTGGAGGGTGACGGCATGGCAACCGATTGCGGTGTAGATGTCTAGACAAGTAGCGGTCCCGCCGGCTAGGGTCAAGCCGAACCTGCCAGGATCGGCCGATGCCGGGAATGAACTTGCGATGACCGTTGCCGCGCCGCCGCGTGTCGCCGCGCCCCCGCCTGGTGCCGCGCCGCTTTCGCGCGACGAGGGCGAGGCCCTGTGGCACCAGATCGCGCGCGTGCTCCGCCAGGAGATCGCCGCCGGCACGCCGGCGCCTGGCGCACGCCTGCCCGCCGAGGCGGCGCTCGCCACCCGGTTCGGCGTCAACCGCCACACGCTGCGCCGCGCGCTGGAAGCCCTCGCGCGCGAAGGATTGCTGAAGATCGAGCGCGGGCGCGGCAGTTTCGTCGCCGAGGACGTGCTGGATTACGCGATAGGCGCGCGCACGAGGTTCTCGGAATGGATCCGCCGGCACAACAAGGAACCTTCCGGGCGCATCCTCCGGCTGGAGGAATGCGCCGCGCCAGTGGCGGTTGCGCGCGGCCTCGGGCTGCGGGCCGGGGCGCGGGCGATCCTGCTGGAACGGCTGGGACTTGCCGACGGCCGGCCGGTGAGCCTGACGGAGCATTATTTTCCGGCCCGGCTGCGCGGCCTGCGCGCGGCGCTGGCCGCGGCGGCGAGCATCACCGAAGCGCTGCGCGCGGTCGGGGTGGACGACTACCGCCGCCAACTCACCCGCGTCAGCGCCCGCCTGCCCGACGCGGCGGAGGCAGGATTGCTGCGCATCCCGCGCACCCGCCCGCTGCTGGTGGCGGAGAACGTGAATGTCGATCGCGCCGGCGCGGTGGTGGAATTCGGCCTGGCCCGCTACCCCACGCCGCGCGTGCAGATCGTGTTCGAGCCCTGAGGAAACCATGATGGAACGTCTCGATCTGCGCGGCGGCGCGGTGCTGCTGCCTGGTCTCGGCCTGCAACCGGCGGCGCTGGCGATCGCGGGCGAGCGGATCGCCGCGCTCGGCGGCTCCCAGGGTGGGCGTCGCCTCGACGCCAGCGGGTTGTGGGTGCTGCCGGGGATCGTCGATCTGCATGGGGACGCGTTCGAGCGCCAGTTGCAGCCACGTCCCGGCGTGGCTTTTCCGGAACCGCTGGCGCTGGCCGATACCGAGGCGCAACTGTTGGCCAACGGCATCACCACCGCGTTCCACGGCGTGACCCTGTCGTGGGAGCCCGGCCTGCGCAGCGCGGCCACCTGGCGCGCGCTGCGCGATGCGCTGGCGGCGCACCCGGGGGTCTGCGACATGCGCATCCATCTGCGCTGGGAGGCCTATAACCTGGACGCGCTGGAGATGGCGGAGGCCGATATCGCCGCCGGGCGGGTGCAGCTGGTGGCGTTCAACGATCACACGCCGGCGATTCTGGCCAAGCTCGACGATCCGGCGGCGGCGGCGAAATACAGCGAGCGGGCGGGCATGCGGGCCGACGCGTTCCGCGCGCTGGCGGAACGGATCGGCGCGCGGGCGGATCTTGTGCCCGCCGGGCGCGATCGCATCGCCGCCGCCGCGCGCGCCGCCGGCGTGCCGATGGCGAGCCACGACGATGCCACGGTGGCCGAGCGCGACGCGTTCCGCGCGCTCGGGGCGCGCATCTGCGAGTTCCCGATGGCCGAGGCGGTGGGGCAGGCGGCGCGGGCAGCCGGCGATTTCGTCGCGATGGGCAGCCCGAACGTGGTGCGCGGACGCTCCCATCTCGGCTGGGCTTCGGCCGCGCGGCTGGCGGAGGCCGGGGTGTGTTCGGTGCTGACGTCCGATTATTTCTACCCGGCGATGCTGCGCGCGGCGCTGATCCTGGCCGGGCGCGGCGTGCTGGGGCTGGAGCAGGCCTGGGCGCTGATTTCCGCCACCCCGGCCGCGGCGGCGGGGCTGGCCGATCGCGGCACGATCGCGCCCGGCAAGCGGGCCGATCTGGTGATCGTGGACCCGGCCCGCCCGGCGGTGGTGGCGACCGTCGTGGCCGGGCGGATCGCGTTTCTGGGCGCGGAGGGATTTTCGCGGCTGGCGTGACCTTGCGAAAGCGGTTTGTAACTCCGGGCGTGCGATCCCGCGCGAATGCGTTCGCTGGAGGTCGTCATGACATCGACCCGTGCTTGCCGGTTGGCCACCGTCGCGGGTGGTTTCCTCTTGCTCGCCGGCTGCGCCGGGGGAGGTGGTTCCTCGCCGGTGGCGAGCAATGCCGCCGGGTCGCCGCACCGGGTCGCGGTGCGGAACGAAGTCCGGGACGTCTCGGCGGCGCTCGGGAATCGCCTCGACCAGATGATGGCGCAGCAAGTGGCGTTGTCCACCCACTGACCCCGGAGGGCTCGGCGATGGCCGAGCGGTGGCGCGGATTGCGCCGGGTCTCGGCGTACGGACGCCGCTTAGCGGTTTGCTAACCAATCCGGGCGCTTGATGGGGATCCCGATCGAGGGAGACCCAGATCATGCGCCAAGATCCCGTTTCATCCCTGTTGGCCCCCGCCCGCCGCCCGGCGCGGGCCCGGTTCCCGCGGCTGCCCGCCCTGGGGGTGGCGCGGGCCGTCGGGGTCTGCGTCCTGCTGGCGCTTGGCGCCTGCGCCGGGCCGGACGCGGCACCGCAGGCGAATTCCGCCGCGATCGTGCAGCGGGCTTACGCGGAAAACCCCCGGCTGCGCGGCGTCGCGGACGCGCTTGATGCGCGGCTCGATCAGATGGTCGCGCAGCAGACGGCGATGCTGGCCCGATAGGTCTGGCCGGTCAGAGGCGCGGCCCACCCATTGGGCCGCGCCCCGGCTACGTCCCCGCTACGTCCTGGCTTTCGCCGGCAGGTCCAGCTTCAACGACAACTCCTTCAGCCGCGCCGGCGTCACCGGGGCCGGCGCGCCCATCATCAGGTCCTCGCCCTGCTGGTTGAGCGGGAACAGGATCACCTCGCGGATGTTCGGCTCGTCGGCCAGCAGCATCACCATCCGGTCGATCCCCGGTGCCGAGCCGCCATGCGGCGGCGCGCCGTAGCGGAAGGCGTTCAGCATGCCGCCGAAACGCGCCTCGACCTCGGAGGCCGGGTAGCCGGCGATCGCGAAGGCGCGCAGCATGATGTCGGGTCGGTGGTTGCGGATCGCGCCCGATGACAGCTCGATCCCGTTGCAGACGATGTCGTACTGGTAGGCGTTGATCGTCAGCGGGTCCTGCGTCTCCAGCGCCGCCATCCCGCCCTGCGGCATGCTGAACGGGTTGTGGCTGAAGTCGATCTGCCCGGTTTCCTCGTTCAGTTCGTACATCGGGAAATCGGTGATCCAGCAGAAGCGGAAGGCGTTCGGCGCGATCAGCCCGAGGTCCTGGCCCAGCTTGGTGCGCACCAGGCCGGCGAATTTCCATACCTCGTCGGGCTTGCCGGCGGCGAAGAACACCGCATCCCCCGCGGACAGGCCGCAGGCCGCGCGGATCGCCGCGGCGCGATCGGCTTCCAGGTTGCGCGCGATCGGCCCCTTGGCGCCCTCCGCGTCGAAGGTGATGTAGCCGAGCCCGCCCGCACCTTGTTCCTTGGCCCAGTCGTTCAGCTTGTCGAAGAAGCTGCGCGGGTTGGCCCCGGCGCCCGGCGCGGGGATCGCGCGCACCACCCCGCCCGCGGCGGCGATGCGCGCGAACAGGCCGAAGCTCGATCCGGCGAAGGACGCGGTCACGTCGGCGATGCGCAGCGGATTGCGCAGGTCCGGCTTGTCGGTGCCGTATTCGGCCAGCGCGGTGGCGTAGGGGATGCGCGGAAACGGCGCCGGCGTGACCGCCCGGCCGGCGGCGAACTCCTCGAACACGCCGCCGATCACCGGCTCGATCGTCGCGAACACGTCCTCCTGCGTCACGTAGCTCATCTCGAAATCGAGCTGGTAGAACTCGCCCGGCGAGCGGTCCGCGCGCGAGGCTTCGTCGCGGAAGCAGGGCGCGATCTGGAAATAGCGGTCGAAGCCGGCCACCATCAGCAACTGCTTGAACTGCTGCGGCGCCTGCGGCAGCGCGTAGAACTTGCCCGGATGCAGCCGCGCCGGCACCAGGAAGTCGCGCGCGCCCTCGGGGCTGGAAGCGGTCAGGATCGGCGTGGTGAACTCGGTGAAGCCCGCCTCGATCATGCGGCGGCGGATCGAGGCGATCACCTGCGCGCGCAGCATCATGTTCCGGTGCAGCTTGTCGCGCCGGAGATCGAGGAAGCGGTAGGTCAGGCGCAGGTCCTCGGGGTATTTCTCCTCGCCGGCCACCTGCATCGGCAGCACCTCGGCGGCGGATTGCACGACGAGTTCCGCCACCTGCAACTCGATCTCCCCGGTCGGCAGGCGCGGGTTCGCGGTGCCGGGCGCGCGCGGCACGACCTGGCCGGTCACGGTCACGACCGTTTCCGCCCGCGCCGCGTCGGCCTGGGCGAAGGCGGGGCTGCCGGCGGGGAACACGCATTGCGTGATCCCGTAATGGTCGCGCAGATCGACGAACAGCAGCCCGCCATGATCGCGCTTGGCATGGACCCAGCCCGACAGGCGCGCCGTCTGCCCGGCGTCGGCCGCGCGGAGCGCGCCGCAGGTATGGGTGCGGTAGGCGTGCATCGGACCGGATTCCTGATTGATCGAAGGGCGGGCAGACAAACGCCCCGGCCTGCGGCAAGTCAAGCCGGAACCCGCCGCGCGCGGTCCGCCCCGACCCGGCGCCGGCGCTCAGGCGCCTTCGTGGAAGATCGCCGGGCCGAGCTCGCTGAAGCGGAACAGGTCGAAGATGTGGTGGCCGTCGAAATCGAGCACCCGAAGGTCGTCGGTCTCGTCCAGATCCTCCTCCACCAGGGTGAAATGCCCGCCGTAGCGCCAGCGCACCTGGTCGAGCGGCAGGTCGAAGGCGATGAACTTGCGGATGCCCTTGCCCTTCAGCTTGTCGAGCAGGGCCGGATGCAGGGCCGAGGCGAAAGACGTGAGGATCACGAGCGGCCCGCTCGCGGTCAGCAGCAGGATGGCGCGCATGGTTTGTCCCCCGAAGCAGTTCGCGCGCAGCCTCGCCGCGGCCGGACCGGCGCGCATTGATCGGGATCAATTCCCCGCCGCTTGACGCCCCCGACCGCCGCACGCACTTTCCGCCCGGTTCGATCCGAAGGAGGGCGCGTGACGCGCGAAACACCGGCCGATCTCCGCACCGCGGCCGAGAGCGTCCCGCTCGACTGGGAGGCCGCGCGCGCCCATCTCGCCGCGCACGGGCTGCGGCTCGATACCGACCCGCCGCCGCGCCAGTTCG